>DATCMG010000443.1:0-10008 GCA_036563555.1 Roseomonas sp.
AGGGCTGGGATCGTGAGCTGAAGGACGAGCCGGCGGCCACCCTGCTGCTCGAGCGCCGCTGGCGCCTGCCGATGGGCAATGTCGGCGCGTTGCAGGCGGAGACGATCCCGGTCCTGGCCGGAGCGGTGGGCAATGTGCAGACCTACGCTTCCGCCGGGGCATTGTTCCGCATCGGAGACGAGTTGGACGCCGATTGGGGCCCGGTGCGGATCCGCCCGGCCCTGGCGGGCTCGGGCTTCTTCCAGCCGCGCCAGGATTTCGGCTGGTATGTCTTCGCCGGGGTAGAGGGCCGTGCGGTGGCGCGCGACATCTTCCTGGACGGCAACACCTGGCGCGACAGCCCGAGCGTGGACAAGCGCCTTTTCGTGGCCGACGCCCAGGCAGGCGCGGCCGTGATGTGGCGCGGGATCCGCTTCGCCTACACCCACGTGCTGCGGAGCGAGGAGTTCTACGGCCAGAAGGGTGTGCAGTCCTTCGGCTCCTTCAGCGCTTCCTTCCGCTTTTAAAGGGCCGGGGTACTCTCTGCCTCGTGCCGGGCGCGGAGCATGTTGCCGGCAAGGTCCAGGATAAGTCGCGGCGTGCGCTCCTGCAGGGCTTGCGGGAGGTCGGCGAAGGTCAGTCCCGCGGCGACGGCGGCGAACTCCCTTGTGACATTGGCCGTTTCTTCTCTCCCAGCGTTCCGGCGAGAGGCTAGCACCCCGGGCGGAGTGGCCAGGCGGTTCCGATGCCACGATCCTCAAATGCGACTTTCAGTTGCAAGACCTCCGTTGCCCCGGGCGACAGGAAGTGGCACCTCTCCGCCTATGCAGCGCCCTGGCCGCCGGTCCATCCTCTCCCTTCCCGCCCTGCTGCTGGCGTCACCCGCCCTGGCACAGCAAGGCAGCTTCGATTCCTTCCTCGAGGGAGTGAGGTCGGATGCACGGCGCGCGGGGGTGTCCAACGCCACCCTCCAGCGCGCCTTCGCGGGCGTGCGGCCGGTGGAACGCGTGATCGAGCTGGACCGGCGCCAGGCCGAGAGCACCTTGACCTGGGACCAGTATCGCGACCGCATCGTGAGCCAGGCGCGGATCGACAATGGCCGCCGCGCCTACGCCGAAAACCGCGCCCTTCTGCAATCCCTGGAAGGCCGCTTCCGCGTGCCCGGCCGCTTCATGGTGGCCATCTGGGGGATGGAGACGAATTACGGCCAGAACACTGGCGGCTTTGGGGTGATCGAGGCGCTGGCGACGCTGGCCTGGGAGGGGCGCCGGGCGAGCTTCTTCCGCAACGAGTTGATGTCGGCGCTGCGCATCCTTGATGCCGGGCATATCTCGCCGGAGCGGATGCGTGGCTCCTGGGCCGGGGCGATGGGGCACCCGCAATTCATGCCGAGCAGCTTCGAGCGGCTGGCGGTGGATGCCGACGGGGACGGGCGGAAGGACATCTGGGACAACCGGGCGGACGCGCTCGGGTCGATCGGCAATTACCTGTCCCGCTCCGGTTGGCGCGACGATGAGCGCTGGGGGCGGGAGGTGATCCCGCCGGCTGGCTTCGACCCGTATCAGGCGACGCGCGAGAATGTCCGCCCGCTCAGGGAATGGGCTCGCCAGGGCTTCAGCTTCATCGACGGCACGCCGGTTCCGGCGCTGGACATGACCGGGGCGGTGATCGTGCCAGGGGCCACCTCGGGCAGCCTGCAGGCTTTCCTTGTCTATCACAACTTCAACGTGATCCGCCGCTACAACCCGTCGAACTTCTACGCCCTGGCGGTCGGGCTGCTCTCCGACCGCGTGACGTGAGGCGGGCCTCCGCCCTTCTCGCCCTGGGCCTGCTGGGTGGGGCGTTGCTGGCCGGGTGCCGGGCGCCGGAGCCTACGCCCCCGGCATCGGAGGCGCGCTATGTCGTGGGTGAGCCCTATCGGCTGCGGGATCTGTGGTTCTACCCGCGCGAGGATTTCGGCCTTGTCGAGACGGGCCTTGCCAGCGTGGCTGCCGATGCGCGGGCCGGGCGGCGCACCCCGAACGGCGAGGTGCATGATCCGGCAGCGCTGATGGCCGCGCATCGCACCCTGCAACTGCCCGCGGTCGTCACGGTGACGAATCTGGAAAATGGGCGCTCGCTCGCGGTGCGGGTGAATGATCGCGGTCCGGCCGATCCGGGGCGGGTGATCGAGTTGTCGCGCCGCGCGGCGGAATTGCTGGGCATTGCCGCCGGGCGCCCCGCGCAGGTGCGGCTGGCGGTCGAGGGCAATCTGTCGCGCAGCCTCGCGGGCGGACTTCCCGCCGCGGAGGGAAGCCGCCCCGCCATCGCGGCCGCTCCCACCGCCGCCGTGGAGCGGGAAGCGCTGGCGCCGATTGCGGGCGCGCGCCAGGCCGATCGCGTGCGGGAAGGGCGCGGGCCCGTGGTTGCCGTGGCCGCCGCTGGGGCGGACCGGGCCTCGGCGCCGCTCGTGTTGCCGGAGCGGGTTTCGCAGGGCCCCGCCATGCCGGGGCAACTTCATCTGCAGGGAAGCAGCTTCGCCAACCGGACAGCGGCGCAGCGCCAGGCAGCACGGCTGGGCGACGCGCGCGTGGAGGCTTTCGGCCCGCCCAGGCGCCCGGAATGGCGCGTGCGGCTCGGCCCCTTCGGCACGCCGGCGGAGGCAGACCGGGCGCTCGACGGCGCCCTGCGCGCGGGCGTATCGGAAGCGCGGATCATCGTGGACTAGAACGGCTCCGGCGTGCCTGGATAGGCATGCGGACCGCGGAATGGGGGGCATGGGGATGCCGAAGCGTCGGGACATGATCGGGGCAGTGGCCGCGATCGGGCTGTCGGGCGGGTTGCTGGCGGGCGAGGCAGGGGCGCAGGGGCGGAACCAGCAGCGCGCGTCGCGCGCGCCCGCGCCGCCGCCGGGCTCGCCGGCGAGCACGCCGCTCGGGCCGGTCGATACCATCGCCAGGCAGGCGCTGATCGTCGATGCCGATACGGGCGCCGTGCTGCTGGAGAAGGCCGCGGACGAGCGCATGCCGCCCTCCTCCATGTCGAAGCTGATGACGATGTATGTCGTCTTCGACCTGCTGCAGCAGGGGCGGCTGCGGATGGACCAGGAACTGCCGGTCAGCGAGCGCGCCTGGCGCATGGGCGGCAGCAAGATGTTCGTCCATGTCGGTAATCAGGTGAAGATCGAGGACCTGATCCGCGGCGTCATCATTCAGTCCGGCAATGATGCCTGCATCGTCCTGGCCGAGGGGATCTCGGGCAGCGAGACGCAGTTCGCCGAATTGATGAATGATTACGGCAAGCGGCTGGGGCTGACCGCCAGCACCTTCCGCAACGCGACCGGCTGGCCCGATCCCGAGCACCGGATGACCTGCCGCGACCTGGCCCTGCTGGCGCAACACATCATCAACGATCATCCCGAGTTGTACCGGATCTATTCCGAGCGCAGCTTCCGCTGGAACGATATCAACCAGGAAAACCGGAACCCGCTGCTCGGCCGCGTGGCCGGCGCCGATGGCCTGAAGACCGGCCATACGGAGGAGGCGGGCTATGGCCTGACCGGCAGCGCCAAGCGTGGTGACCGGCGCCTGATCCTGGTGGTGAACGGCCTGCCCAGCATGGCGGCCCGCCGCGAGGAGACCGAGCGGCTGATGGAATGGGGCTTCCGCGAGTTCGAGAATGTCGCGCTGTTCCGCGCCTCGGACACAATCGAGGAGGCGCCGGTCTATCTCGGCGAGCAGCTGAAGGTGCCGCTGGTCGGCGGGCGCGACGTGGTGCTGACCTTGCCGCGCCAGTGGCGGCGGAACCTGCAGGTGAAGCTGCGCTACGACAGCCCGGTGCCCGCGCCCGTTGCCAAGGGGCAGGAACTGGGCAAGCTGGAGGTCTCCGGTGCCGGCGTGCCGCCGATGAGCGTGCCGCTGCTGGCCGGGGCCGATGTCGCGCGGCTCGGGCTGATCCCGCGCATCCCAGCGGTGATCGGGCGGATGGTCGGTGGGGCCTGAGCCACTCCACCCGAAGGGACGCGGGCGGTTCATCACGCTGGAGGGCGGGGAAGGGGCGGGGAAGACCACTCTCTCCCGCGCCCTTGCCGCTGAACTGGCCGCAGCCGGCCTGCCGGTGCTTCGGACCCGCGAGCCCGGCGGAGCGCCCGGGGCGGAGGCGGTGCGCGCCCTCATCCTCGGCCACGGGCCCTGGGATCCATTGGCGGAGGCGATGCTACACTTCACCGCGCGGCGCGAGCATGTGGCGCGGAGCGTGGAGCCGGCCCTGGCGGCCGGCATTTGGGTGGTGTGCGATCGCTTCGCCGACAGCACCCTTGCCTATCAGGGGGCGGGGCAGGGGCTTTCACGCGACGTCTGGGAACGGCTCTGCGAACTTGCCCTCGGGGCGTTGCGGCCGGACCTGACCCTGGTGCTGGACCTGCCGCCCGAGCGCGGCATGGGGCGGGCGCTGGCCCGGGGAGATGCCAACCGCTACGAGCGCCAGGGCCCTGAGTTCCATGCGCGGGTGCGCGCCGCCTTCCTGGAAATTGCCGCGCGGGAGCCCGGGCGTTACGCGGTGCTGGATGCCTCGCTCCCGGCGGCGGAGGTGCTGTCGGCCTCGCTCCAGGCGATCCGGGGCCGGCTGGGGGTGGCCGCGTGAGCCCGCCTCCGGAACCGCGCGCCAACCCCACCCTGTTCGGGCATGACCACGCGGCCGCCGCGCTGCGTGATGCCGCGCTGTCCGGGCGGATGCATCATGGCTGGATGCTGACCGGGCCGCTGGGCGTCGGGAAGGCGACTCTCGCCTGGCGCTATGCCCGCTGGGTACTCGCGGGCATGCCCCGGGGCGGCCCGCCCGGCGAGGTGCCGCTCTTCGTGCCGCCCGGCGACCCTCTTTTTGCCCGCGTGGCGGCGGGTGCCCATGCCGATCTGCGGGCTTTGGTTCCGGGCACCGGCGAGAAGGGCAAGAAGGTCATCATCCGGGTGGAGGAGGTGCGTGAGCTGACGCGCTTCCTTGCCATGACCCCGGCCGAGGGCGGCTGGCGCGTGGTGGTGATTGAGGAGCTGGAGGCGATGAACGAGCAGGCACAGAATGCCCTGCTCAAGACGTTGGAGGAGCCGCCGCCACGCGCCGTGTTGGTGCTGACGGCCTCCGCCCCCGACCGTCTGCTGCCGACCATTCGCAGCCGGGTGCGGCGGTTAGATCTCTTCCCGGTTGAGGAAGGGCTGATGGATTCCGTGCTGGCGGGCTGGCTGCCGGAGATGGGAGGCGATGACAGGCTGGCCCTGGCCCGGCTTGCGGCCGGCAGCCCTGGCCGCGCGCTGACCCTGGCCGAGGGTGAGGGGCTCGCCATGGCGCGGGAGGTGGAAGGCTTCCTGGCCCGCCTGCCGCGCCCAGACCCGCGCGAGATGCACGCCCTGGCCGACCGCCTGGCCTCGAAGCGTGACGGCAGCGCCTTCGCCACCTTCTTCGCCCTGCTGCGCGACGCGATCGCGGGCGCGGTTCGCCGGGCCGGGCGAGGGGAGGGCGCGGCCCCCTGGATGAAGGGGCGCGGCCTTGCCGAGTGGGCGGGGCTGTGGGACATGCTCGGCCGGCTGGCCGACGAGACCGACACGCTCAACCTGGACCGCAAGCAGGCGGTGCTGACCGGTCTCTCGCGTCTCTCCGTGTAGTGGGAGTCGGGTCGCGCCGGCGGGACATGGCGCGGGATCGGACGATGAGCGAGGCCAATATGGTGGCGGGCGGGAAGCGCTTCTTCCTGACGACGCCGATCTATTACCTGAACGGCCAGCCTCATATCGGGCACGCCTACACTTCCATCGCCGCTGATGTGCTGGCGCGCTGGAAGCGGCTGGCGGGGAACAAAGTCTTCTTCCTGACCGGCACGGATGAGCACGGGCAGAAGGTGGAGCAGGCCGCGGTCACCGCCGGCCTCTCGCCGCAGGACTTCACCGACCGGCTGGCCGGCGATTTCCGGAGCATGGCCGAGAAGATCGGCATCTCCTTCGACGATTTCATTCGCACGACCGAGGAACGCCACAAGCGGTCCTGCCAAGCCTTGTGGGAGAAGCTGGCGGCCGGCGGCCACATCTATCTCGGCCATTACGAGGGCTGGTACGCCGTGCGGGACGAGGCCTTCTACGGCCCGGACGAGATCGAGGAGCGCGACGGAAAGAAGGTGGCGATCTCCTCCGGTGCGCCGGTCGAGTGGACGCGCGAGCCTTCCTATTTCTTCCGCCTTTCAGCCTGGACCGAGAAGCTGCTGGCCTTCTACGAGGCCAATCCGGACTTCATGGCGCCCGCCAGCACGAGGCGCGAGGTAAGCTCCTTCGTGAAGGCGGGCCTGCAGGACCTCTCCATCTCCCGCACCTCCTTCAAATGGGGCGTGCCGGTGCCGGGGGACGAGACCCATGTGATGTATGTCTGGCTCGATGCGCTGACCAACTACATCACGGCGCTGGGCTATCCCGACACATCCTCGGAGCGTTGGGACTTCTGGCCGGCCGATGTGCATATGGTCGGCAAGGAGATCACGCGCTTCCACTGCGTCTACTGGCCGGCCTTCCTGATGGCGGCCGGGCTGGAGCCGCCGAAGCGCGTCTACGCCAATGGCTGGCTGACCATCGAGGGGCAGAAGATGTCCAAGTCCCTCGGCAACGGGTTGGACCCGCTTCAGCTCGCCGAGGAGTTCGGGCTGGACCCGCTGCGCTACTACCTGCTGCGCGAGGTGCCCTTCGGCAATGACGGCGACTTCTCCCGCCGTGCCGTGATCGGGCGTCTGAACAGCGAGTTGGCGAACGACCTTGGGAACCTGGCGCAACGCACGCTCTCGCTAATCCAGCGGAACTGCGAGGGCCGGCTTCCCGCTCTGACGGCACCAACCGAGTCGGACCGCGAGTTGCTTGGCCCGGTGGAGGCGTTGCCGGCGCAGGTGGACGATGCGATTTCCCGCCAGGCCTTCGGCGAGGCGCTGGAGCGGATCTGGGTGGTGGTCCGGCTTTGCAACAGCTGGATCGATGCCCAGAAGCCCTGGTCCCTGAAGAAGACGGATCCCGAGCGGATGGCAGCGGTGCTGCGGAGCCTGCACACGGCCATGCGGAGCCTCGCGACCGTGCTGCAGCCCTTCATGCCCGGCACCATGGGCGCGATGCTGGACCAGCTCGGGGTGGGGCAGGGGGCTCGTTCCCTGTCGGACCTCGCGACTCCCCTGGCCGATGGCACGTCCCTGCCGCCGCCCGCGCCGCTGTTTCGCAAGATCGACGAGGCGGCATGATGCTGGTCGATAGCCACTGCCACCTGGACTACTACACCGAGGATGAGATCGAGGCGGTGGTGGGCCGCGCCGCGGAGGCCGGTGTGGCCCGGATGGTCACGATCGGCGTCCGGGTCGAGCAGGCCGCGACGGTTAAGGCATTGTCCGAGCGCTTTCCCCAGGTCTGGGGAACGGTCGGTGTCCATCCGCAGAATGCGGGCGAGGGCCCGATCCCGACAGTCGATGAGTTGGTCGCCCTGGCTGACCATCCGCGGATCATCGGCATCGGGGAGTCGGGCCTGGACTATTTCTACGACAAGGCGCCGCGCGAGGCGCAGCAGGAGAGCTTCCGCCGCCATATCCGCGCCTGCCAGCGGACGGGACTGCCCCTGGCGATTCATGCGCGGGATGCCGACGACGACATTGCCGCGATCCTTGCCGAGGAACGGGCGGCTGGGGGTGACTTCCCGGCTCTGCTGCACTGCTTCTCCTCCACCAGGGCCCTGGCCGAGAGGGTCGTGGCGGATGGAGGCTACGTCTCGCTTTCCGGCATCCTGACCTTTCCCAAGAGCGAGGAGCTGCGGAGCATCGTGGCCGATCTCCCGGAGGATCGGCTGCTGGTTGAGACGGACAGCCCTTACTTGGCACCTGTTCCGCGGCGCGGGAAGCGCAACGAACCCGCCCTGGTCGCGCATACCGCGGCCATGCTGGCCAGGATACGGGGCTGGGAGGTCGCAAAGGCGGCCGAGCTGACCACGCGAAACTTCGAACGACTCTTCAGCCGATGCAGCTAGGTGGCTGTTCTTGCTGAAAGTCACGATTCTCGGCTGCGGTGGATCAGGCGGTGTGCCGCTGCTCGGTGGGCCTGATCATCGTGGCGCCTGGGGAGCTTGCGATCCCGCGGAACCGCGCAACCGTAGAAGCCGGTCCAGCATCGTGGCCCAGACTCCTGATGGTACGACACTTCTCGTCGATGCCGGGCCGGATTTAAGGGCGCAGCTCCTGGCCAATGGCATTGGCCGGATCGACGCCGTGCTGCTGACCCATGCGCATGCCGACCATGTCCTTGGCCTGGACGAGTTGCGGATCATGAACCGCATCATGGGTGGGGCGCTGCCGCTCTACGCCACGCAGCAGACCCTGGACGATGTGACCCGGCGCTTCGACTACGCCTTCCGGCCGCCGACGCCGGGCTTTTTCCGCCCGGCGCTTGAGCCACGTATGGTCGAGCCGGGGCAGACAGTCCGGATCGCCGGGTTCGATGTCCGGCTCTTCTCGCAGGATCACCGGGTGATGGAGACCTTGGGGCTCCGGATCGGCGGCTTCGGCTATTCAACCGATGTGGTGGATATGCCGGAACCTGGCTTCGAGGCGCTGGCTGGCGTGCGCGACTGGCTCGTGGGCTGCTTCCAGCGCGAGCCGCACCCGGTGCACGCCCATGTGCCGAAGGTGATCGAATGGTCGCAGCGCATCGGTTCTTCGCGCACCGTGCTGACCCATATGGGGCCTGATCTCGACTGGGCCTGGATGCGCGCCTCGCTGCCGCAGGGCGTGGAACCAGGCTTCGACGGGATGGTGCTGGAGACACGCTGACATGCTAGACGAATTTTACATAATGTACATTACGCGACTTACAGGGCTACCAGTGTGAGCACCGATCCCACCTCCCCGGAGGTCGCGCGACTCCTCGCTATTATGGCCCGGCTTCGGGCGCCGGATGGCTGCCCGTGGGACCGGGTTCAGGACTTCGCCTCCATCGCGCCCTACACGGTCGAGGAAGGGTATGAGGTTGCGGAGGCAATCGGGCAGAAGGACCGAGTGGCCTTGCGGGACGAGTTGGGCGATCTGCTCTTCCAGGTCGTCTATCACTCCCGCATGGCTGAGGAGGATGGCGATTTTGCTTTCCCCGATGTCGTTAAATCCATCAGTGACAAGATGATCCGGCGCCATCCTCATGTCTTCGGGGAGGAAGCTGCGCGGGATGCGGCGGCCCAGACGGAGGCCTGGGAACGGCAGAAGGCGGCCGAGCGCGCGGCACGTTCGGAGGTCGGTACGCTGTCGGGAGTTGCTGTTAACCTCCCTGCCCTGGCCCGCGCGGCCAAGCTCACCAGGCGCGCGGCGCGCGTCGGCTTCGACTGGCCGGATGCGGCGCAGGTGCTAGACAAGCTGGAGGAGGAGGCTTCGGAGCTTCGGGCCGAGCTGCCCAAGGCCGATCCGGCGCGGCTGGCCGATGAGGTGGGCGACCTGCTCTTCGTCCTGGCCAATCTGGCGCGGAAGCTCGACCTGGATCCGGAGACCTGCCTGCGCGGCGCGAACGCGAAGTTCGAGCGGCGCTTCGGTGCTATCGAGGACGGTTTGGCGGCTGAAGGGCGCAGCCCTTCCGATGCTTCCCTGGAAGAGATGGAAGCACTCTGGCAGTCCGCGAAGCGGGCGGAACGCCGCTAGTCGCCGAGAAGGGCTTCCCGGGCCTCGTCCCAGCTTGCCCGGTCGGGCGCGCAGATCAGGCCGCCGGCGCGGTCGGTCGCGGGCCGGTACGGGCTGCCGTCGAAATGGGCAGCGTAGCCGCCGGCCTCCCGATGGATCAGCCAGCCAGGGGCGTGGTCCCAGGGCATCAGGCGGTTGTAGAGCGACAGATGCGTGTGCCCACTTGCGAGCAGCCGGTACTCATGCGCGGCGCAGCCGAGCTGCCAGGTCTTCGCTAGCCGCGGCAGGCGGGCGGCCACATGGCTCTTCATGGGCTCGACCAGATAGCCATAGGAGACGCAGCCGACCATGGTCCGGACCGGCGCGGGGGCGGCGGCCCTCAGAGGGGCTCC
>DATCMG010000446.1:0-11797 GCA_036563555.1 Roseomonas sp.
ACGGCGGCGGCGTAGCCGACCGAGTCGAAGCCATCCTCATCGAGGAAGGCGGGCAGGTTGAGGACGAAGCGGGACTCGGCCTTGGGGTCATTGGCCCAGGTGCCGGCACCGGGCGCCCCACGGCGGGCCAGGAGCAGGGCGCGCAGCCCGGCCGCGAAGCGTTCAGCCGATTCGGCGGTGACGAGGACACCCAGCTTGCGGCCCCGCGCGGCCGTGCGGCGGATCCAGGCCTCGGCGAGGCGCGGCAGGGCCACGGGGCCCTCCCCCGGCGCCAGCGCGGCCAGGGCTTCGGCGGCGCCGTCATCCCAATCGGCCGGCAGGGCGATGGGGCGGGGATCGGCATCCGGATCGGCGCCGGCCCGGGTGCGGCGCAGCGCCACACTCTCCCACACGGTGTTCCGGATCGGGCCGTCGTTGCGAGTCATGCGGCAAACATAAGCCCAGCCCGCGCGGGGGTGAAGGCGGCATGTCGTGGGTCCGGCATCCGGCGCACACAAGATCGGGTGTTCGGCCCGGCGGCTTTCATGCGGGGCCGTGCCGTGCCATATGCTGCCGCCTCCCTCATCCGCCCGCATCGGCAGGAGCCCCTCCATGTCCGCCATGCAGCGCTGGCTCTCCGGCCTTACCGGCCGCAGGATCGGCACCGATTCCGCTGGCAACGTCTATTTCGAGAGCCGGCGCGACTACATGAACTACGGCCGCAAGCGCCGCTGGGTCGTCTATGCCGGCGAGCCCGAGGCGACCACCGTGCCGCCCGAGTGGCATGGCTGGCTGCACCATTCGGTGGCGAGCCCGCTGGACACCGCCAGGCGCCTGCCCTGGATGAAGCCGCACCAGCCGAACGTGACAGGCACGCCCGCGGCATACCGCCCCTACCGCCCCAAGGGCGACGGCTCTGTCGTCGGACAGCGCGGCCCGACCGCGGGCGATTACGAGGCCTGGACGCCGGGCTCCTGATGCCGATCCGATTTCCGGGGCTTGGCGCGTGAAGGGTCGCGGGATCGCGGAGGTCGCGGCCGGTGCGGTGGTGCTGCTCGCGGCGGTGCTGTTCCTTGCCTATGCGGTGACGAATTCCGGCCGCTCGGCCGGCGGCAGCGGGCTGAGGCTGACTGCCCGCTTCGACCGGATCGATGGGCTGGCACCGGGCGCCGATGTGCGGATAGCCGGGGTGAAGGTCGGCAGCGTGACCGCCCAGCGGATCGACCCGAAGACCTTCCTGGCCGTGCTGACGATGAACGTCGATTCCGCCCTGCGCCTGCCGGAGGACAGCTCGGCCGAGATCACCTCGGAGGGGCTGCTGGGCGGCAAGTATGTGGCGCTGGTGCCGGGCGGCAGCGACCGGAACCTGCCGGATGGCAGCGAGGTGAAGATCACCCAGTCCTCCGTCAGCCTGGAGAGCCTGCTCGGGCGTTTCATCTTCTCCGTGACCGAATTGGCGGGAAACCGGCAGCAGGAAGACTCGGTCGGCACCCCGGCCAATGGCGGTGCGCCCGCAAGACCGGCGCCGGGCGGCGCGCGATGAGCGGCGATCCTCTCGCCCCGGGCGATCCTCTCGCCCCGCCTGAGCGCTGGCCGGGCGCCGATGGTCAGCCCGTCTCCTGCCGGGAGAAGCTGAAGGTGCTGGAGGAGAATCATCTGGAGGTCGCGCAGGTGCTGCGCGACGCCTTCGAGGATGCGGTGCTGATGGGGGTGGACGAAGCGGCAATGCGCCGGGTGCTGGCCGATCTGGTCGCTGCCCTGCCGAGCCCGAGGCGCGCGGCATGAGGCGTGCCGTTCTCCTGCTCGCGCTCGCCCTCTCGGGACCAGCCTTTGGCCAGGCCCCGAATCAGGGCTCCGACCAGGGTCCGCCCGCAGAGGCCGGCTGGGTCCGCAAGCGCACCGCCCATCTTCAGGCGCTGGACAAGGTGACGGCGCGGATCACCGTTCTGGACGCGACCGTCGGCCAGCCCGTGCGCTTCGGCGCGCTCAGCATCACCGTGCATGCCTGCAACGCCCGTCCGCCGGACGAGGTGCCGGATGCGGCGGCCTTCATCGAGGTGCGTGACAGCCTCGCCGACCCGAGCGCCCCCCCGGCCTTTCGTGGCTGGATGCTGGCCAATGCGCCGGCCGCGCATATGCTGGAACATCCGGTTTACGATCTCCGGATCCTCGATTGCCGCTGAGCGCGGGTCTGGAGGCGTGATGACCCATTCCCCCGATCCCCTCCTTGCCGTCGCCGGGCCGGCCCTGCCGGGGCCGGATACGGCCCTGTTCCTGGACCTCGACGGCACGCTGCTGGAGATCGCGGCGCGGCCCGATGCCGTGGTGGTACCGAAGGAATTGCCCGAGCTGCTTACCCGCCTCCAGGCGGCGCTGGGGGGCGCGGTGGCTGTCGTGACGGGGCGCGGTCTCGCGGTGGCGCGCGGCTATACGGGCGTGCCGAGCCTTCCGATCGGGGCGGAGCACGGGGCGCTGCTGGACCCGCCGCTGCCTGGCGCCGTCCCCCTGCCCGTCCCGCCGCCGGAATGGAGGCGCGCGGCCGATGAATTCGCCGCCGCACGTCCCGGCACGCTGGCCGAGCACAAGACCCATGGGCTGGTGCTGCATTTCCGCCAGCGACCCGAGGCCGGGCCGGAGGCGCTGGCGCTGCTGGTGGAGTTGCTGCGGGACGACAGCCTGGGCTTCCATGTGGTGCCCGCCCATGCGGCGGCGGAGTTGCGGCCGGTCGGTGCGGACAAGGGTGGCGCGGTGCGCCGGCTGATGGCGGTGGCGCCGTTCCAGGGCCGTCGCCCGATTTTCATCGGCGACGATGTGACGGACGAGGACGGCATGGCGGCCTGCGCAGAATATGGCGGCTACGGGTTGCGCGTGCCGGATGATTTCGCGGGCCGGCCGGCGCTGGTTCGCGCATGGCTGGGGCGGGTGGCCGCGGCGGTGGCGGGCGAGGATGCCAAGGACTAAGGGTTGCGGCCCCCAGGGCGAATCCTGGGGGAAACCGTCCCGCCGCCCGGGGGTTCCTTGGATTGCGGCGGAAATAAGGAGGAACCAGGAAGCGGGTTATCATTCGCCGGTGCGGGATGGCTCCTGTGGCCCTCGTCGCTTCGCCGGTCATAAGGGGTAACAGCGCAAGGCTCGTACCCCATCTTTAGTCCTGCCGTCAGGTGCCGTTGCGGTTCCATGATGGACTTGGGGGAGGAGAAACAGTGGGTCGGCTCGTCATCGTCTCGAATCGCGTGCCTGTGCCGAAGAGGGGCGAAACCCCCGCTGCGGGTGGACTGGCGGTCGCGCTGAAGGATGCCTTCAGCAACCGCGGCGGGCTGTGGTTCGGGTGGAGCGGGACGGCCTCGCCGGAGCCCGCGGACCTGGTGCGCCATACGCGCCGGGCTGGCGTGGACTATGCCGTGATCGACCTGTCGCAGAAGGCCTATCATGGCTTCTACGCCGGCTACGCCAATTCAGCCCTTTGGCCCATGTTCCACTTCCGGCTGGGCCTGCTGAGCTATGACCGTGACGAGGCGGATTGCTACCGGCTGGTCAACCAGCGCTATGCCGACAAGCTGATGCCGCTGCTGCGGCCAGACGACACGATCTGGGTGCATGACTACCAGTTGATCCCGCTGGGGGCCGAGTTGAGGGCCCGGGGATCGCGGCACCGGATCGGATATTTCCACCACATCCCCTTCCCGCCCTGGGCCGTCTTCTCGGCCATGCCAGGTGCGGAGGACCTGCTTCGCGACCTGCTGGCCTACGACCTTATCGGCGTGCAGACGCATCGCGACCAGGCCGGGCTGGTGGACTGCATGGCGCAGGGCACGGGCATGAAGGTCCGGCCTGGTGGCGAGGTGCGTTTCCGCGGCCGGCGCATCCGGCTCCGCGCCTTTCCCATCGCCATCGCGACCGAAGAATTCGCCGAGGTGGCGACACGCAGCATCCATTCGCCCGAGGCGCAGCGATTCGCGTCGAGCCTTGTGGGCCGCGCGCTCATCATCGGCGCGGAGCGGCTGGACTATACCAAAGGCCTTCCGGAGCGGCTCCGGGCCTTCAGTGCGTTGCTGGAACGCCACCCCGAGCATCGCAGCCAGGTGACATACCTCCAGGTCGCCGCACGTTCCCGGGAGGATGTGGAAAGCTACAAGGATCTCAAGCGCGAGATCGAGCATCTGGCCGGGCGCATCAACGGCGATTACTCGGATGCGGACTGGACCCCTGTGCGGTATGTCGGCCGTGCGGTGCCGCGCGATACGCTGGCGGGATACTACCGCATGGCGCAGGTCGGGCTGGTGACGCCGTTGCGGGACGGGATGAATCTTGTGGCCAAGGAGTATGTCGCGGCCCAGGATCCAGAGAAGCCAGGTGTTCTGGTCCTGTCGCGCTTCGCCGGGGCCGCGGAGGAGATGCCGGAAGCGCTGCTGGTGAACCCGCTCGACGCCTGCGGCATGGCGGACACCATGCATGTCGCCCTGACCATGCCCCTGGACGAAAGACGGGAGCGGCATGGGGCGATGTTCCGCCGGCTGCGCCAGAATACGGTGGGCGACTGGGCGAAGAACTTCCTGAGCATATTGGAGGGAAGTGACTCAGCCGAGGCGCCGCCCACCCGCGCGGCCGCGCTGTCCGTGTTTCAGCCGCGGCTGGCGTCGCGCAGTGCCGAAACCTCTTCCGACAGCGCCTCGGGCGAAAGATCGGCAAGCCAGGTGGCGGACCTGTCCACGGCGAGGGCGAGCCGGACGCGGTAATCGGCCTGGGGGATTTCCTCCGCCCCGAAGCGGGCGAGGTGGTCGTTCAGGAACTGCGTGTCGAGCAGGGTGAAGCCGCCGCGCCGCAGCCGTGCGACCAGATTCACCAGCGCGACCTTGGAGGCATCATCGGCGCGGGAGAACATGCTCTCCCCGAAGAAGGCGGCGCCGAGGCGGATGCCGTAGAGGCCGCCAACCAGCGCGCCGCCCTGCCGCACCTCGATGGAATGGGCGTGGCCCATGCCGTGCAGCGCGTTGAAGAGATCCTCGATTTCGGTGTTGATCCAGCTATCCTCGCGGCCCGGGGCGGGGGCGGCGCAGGCAGCGAGGACGCCGGGGAAATCGGTGTCCGCGGTAACCTCGAAACGGCCGGACAGCACGGTGCGGCGCAGGCGGCGCGGCAGGTGGAAGCGGTCCAGCGGCAGGACGCCGCGCATTTTCGGGTCCAGCCAGTAGAGGCGGCCGGAGCGGCGGCCTTCGGCCATGGGAAAGAGGCCGGCGCGATAGGCTCGGAGAACCAGTTCTGGAGTGATGGGAAGGGCGCGGCGGCTCATCTGGCTTGCCGGGGCGCGAATGAATGTCGATCCACGCGATGGCGCATGGGCGGAGGATAGGCCCATCCCCGGCGCGGCGCCAACGGGCCCGCGCCGGGATGGGGTTCAGGTGCCCGGCGTGTGGCGCGAGACGAAGCGCTCCAGCCAGTGGATGGTGTAGTCGCCGTCCTGGAACTCCGGGTCATCCATAATGATCTGATGCAGCGGGATGGTCGTGCGGATGCCGTCCACCACCATTTCCGTCAGCGCGCGGCGGCAGCGGGCGATCGCCTCGGCGCGAGTGGTGCCATGGACGATGAGCTTGGCGACGAGGCTGTCGTAATGCGGCGGCACGGAGTAGCCGGCATAGAGGGCGCTATCGATCCGCACGCCCAGCCCGCCCGGCGCGTGATAGGCCACGACACGGCCGGGGCTGGGCGCGAAGCTGACGGGATCCTCGGCCGTGATGCGGCATTCGATGGCGTGGCCGTTGAAGCGGATGTCGCGCTGCTCGTAGCCCAGCGGTTCGCCGGCGGCGACGCGGATCTGCTCGCGCACCAGGTCCACGCCGCAGACCATTTCCGTCACCGGATGCTCCACCTGCAGGCGGGTGTTCATCTCGATGAAAGCGAATTGCTCGTCCTGGTAGAGGAATTCGAGCGTGCCGGCGCCGCGATAGCCGAGCTGCTTCAGCGCATTGGTCACCGTCTCGCCCAGGGCATCGCGCGCGGCGGCGGTCAGCACGGGGCTTCCGGCCTCCTCCACCAGCTTCTGGTGGCGGCGCTGGAGGGAGCAGTCGCGCTCCCCGAAATGCACCACGTTGCCGTGGGTGTCGGCCATGATCTGCATCTCGATATGCCGGGGGCGGTCGAGATACTTCTCCATATAGACGGCGTCGTCGCCGAAGGCGGCCTTGGCCTCGGTGCGGGCGACACGCCAGGCTTCCTCCAGCTCATCGGCCGTGTGGGCGACCTTCATGCCGCGCCCGCCACCGCCGGCGGCGGCCTTGATCAGCACGGGATACTTGATCTGCTCGGCGATCTCGCGCGCCTCTTCGATCGAGGCAAGGGCGCCGGGCGAGCCAGGGACGAGCGGCACGCCGAGGCGGCGCATCGCGTCCTTGGCGGCGATCTTGTCGCCCATGATGCGGATATGCTCGGCCGTCGGGCCAATGAAGGCCATGCCATGCGCCTCCACCATCTCGGCAAAGCGGGCATTCTCGGAGAGGAAGCCGTAGCCGGGATGGATGGCCTCCGCGCCGGTGATGGTGGCGGCTGAGAGGAGGGCGGCGGCGTTCAGATAGCTGTCGCGGGCCGAGGGCGGGCCTATGCAGACGGATTCATCTGCCAGGCGCACATGCATCGCCGTGTCGTCGGCCGTGGAATGCACCGCCACCGTACGGATGCCCATTTCCTGGCAGGCGCGGTGGATGCGGAGCGCGATCTCGCCGCGATTGGCGATCAGGATCTTGTTGAAGGCGGGCACGCGGCTACTCGATGACCAGGAGGGGCTCGCCGAACTCCACCGGCATGCCGCTTTCGATCAGGATGCGGGTGACGGTCCCGGCCTTGGGGGCCTTGATCTGGTTGAAGGTCTTCATCGCCTCGATGAGCAGGACCGTCTGGCCCTGGGCGACCTTGGCGCCGACGCTAATGAAGGGCGCAGCGCCCGGCTCGGGGGAGAGATAGGCGACACCGACCATCGGCGAGGTGACGGCGCCCGGGGTGGCCGCGGTCACCTCATCGCTGGCGGTGGCCGGCGGCGGGGGGGCGGCCTGGGCCGGCATCGCGGCGGGCACCATGGCGGCGGCAGGCGCCGCGACGGCCTGCACCACCTGCTGGGCGGGAAGGCTGCGGGCCACGCGGATGCGGCTCTCATTCTCGACCAGCTCGATCTCGGTGAGATCAGTCTCGCGTAGGATCTTGGCCAGGGCGCGGATTGCGTCCGGGTCGAAGGAAAGGCCGCTCATGCTGCGTCGTCCTGACCGATGATGCCGGCGATCGCGCGGAGCGCCAGGGCGTAGCCCCCGACCCCCAACCCGCAGATCACGCCCACCGCCGCGCGGGAGACGTAGGAGAGATGCCGGAAAGGCTCCCGCCGGTGGATGTTGGTGATATGGACCTCGACCACCGGCAGGTCCACCGCCAGCAGCGCATCCATCAGCGCGATGGAGGTGTGCGAGTAGCCGGCGGGGTTGATGATGATGCCGGCGGCATTGCCACGGCATTCCTGGACCCAGGAGATCAGCTCGCCTTCCAGGTTGGTCTGGCGGAAGTCGATCGCCAGCCCCAGCTCCTCGGCCGCCTCGGCACAAAGGGCCTCGACATCATCAAGGGTAGCGGTGCCGTATTTTTCCGGCTCCCGCGTGCCCAGCAGGTTGAGGTTGGGGCCGTTCAGGACGGCGATCAGCGGGGGTTCCACGGTCTTGGTTCCAGTTCCCCCGGCTTTGTCCGGGTCTCTGGCCGGGCGGGCTAGCAGGCGGGGGGCGCCCCGGCAAGCGGGGACGCGCCCCCGGCCCCGTCAGCGGCCCCGGAACATCTGGATCAGCTCCCGGTCCGGGATCGGCGTTTTGCGCTTCCGGCCGAAGAAGAAGCAGGCGCAGGCGGCGTTGTAGGCCGCTTCGGTCCGGGAGAAGAGGCGGTCCAGGTAGCGCATGGGATAGGTCACCAGCAGCCCGCCGAGCCGCAGCACGGACCGCGTCCGCCCTTTATCCGAAAGGCTCAGGATGAGGTCGCGTGTCAGGTGGATCGCGGAATATCCCGGCCCGCCCACCATGCCGCTGCCCAGATCGTCGAATTGCCGGAACAGGCGGCGGTGGCCGAGATAGGTGAATCGCGTGAAGTCATAGGCCCCCATATGGACCGGCTGCAGGAAGGGCGTGACGGCATAGACGAACCCCTCCGGTGAGAGCACCCGGATGATCTCCGCCACCACGCGCTGCGGGTCGCAGACATGCTCCAGCACCGCTTCGGCGAAGACGGCATCGAAGGCGCCATCCTCGAAGGGAAGGTCATGGGCGTCGCAGATGCAGGCGACGTTCTTGGCAAAGGCGACGTCCGTGTAGGTGACGTCTCCGGCATGCTCCCGCTCCCCCGCGCCGATCACCAGCACGCGGGCATCCGGCTTTTGCCGAAGGATCTCGGCCATCGGATCGAAATTCGATCCTGGCACCGGAGCTTCCGCGAGCCGCATGGCGAAGCTGTGATAGGCGCGCTTCAATCCGCTGGCCCGGTCAGCCGAGCCGCCATAGGCGCTGGCGCCCCCATAGCCCTGGTCGCCGGTATAGTCGGCGATGCGGAAAACGCTGTTCTCCTCATTCAGGAGGATGGGGACACCCCGCACGACCGGGAAGCGGGTGCCGCATTCGCGGCAAGACAGCGCGCCCTCCTCCTGGAGGAGTTCAGCGCGATCGATGGGGCATACAAACCGTGGCAGTGTATCGGACTCCGGGCATGCGCGTCGCCAGGTTCCAGGCTGCCATGCGGGCTGCGCGCGGGGAAGCGCGGTCCCGGGTTCAGATGCCCTGTGTGCGGAGCCGGAGTGGCGCCGGTGCAGGAGGAATGGGCGGTGGAGCGGGATGATGTGCCTCCTCGCCCGGCCCAAGGCGGAACTTGCCCCTTCAATCGGCCGGCGCGCCATGCCACATCCCGCCCGCCATGCCCGGATCCATTCCCATCACCGTGAACGGCGAGACCCGGACCCTGCCGGCCCCCCTCGCCCTTTCCGAATTCCTGGCCGGTGCGGGGCTGGACACGCGCAAGGTGGCGGTGGAGCGGAACGAGGAGATCGTGCCGCGCTCCGCCTATGCGACGACGCTGCTCGAGGCCGGGGATGCGCTCGAGATCGTGCATTTCATCGGTGGGGGCTGAGGCCATGGACGGGTTGATCACGGCCGAGGACAGCTGGGAGGTGGCGGGGCACCGCTTCCGCTCCCGCCTCGTGGTCGGGACCGGGCGGTACAAGAGCCTGGAGGAGACGGCGTCGGCGATCGATGCCTCGGGGGCCGAGATGGTGACGGTGGCGGTGCGGCGGGTGAACCTGTCGGACCCCGGCGCGCCCATGCTGCAGGATTTCGTGCCGCCGGACCGCTACACCTACCTGCCCAACACCGCCGGCTGCCACACGGCGAAGGAAGCGGTGCGGACCCTGCGCCTGGCGCGCGAGGCCGGGGGCTGGAATTTGGTGAAGCTGGAGGTGCTGGGCCCCCCGCCCTTCCTCTACCCCGACATGCCCGCGACCTTCGAGGCGGCGGAAGCCCTCATCAAGGACGGCTTCCAGGTGATGGTCTATTGCGCCGACGATCCGCTGGCCGCGAAGCGGCTGGAGGAGATGGGCTGCGTGGCGGTGATGCCGCTGGGCGCACCGATCGGCTCGGGGCTGGGGCTCTCCAACCCCTTCATGCTGCGGTCCATCATCGAGAACGCGAAGGTGCCGGTGCTGGTGGATGCCGGGATCGGCACGGCCAGCGAGGCGGCCCAGGCGATGGAACTGGGCTGCGACGCGGTGCTGCTGAATTCCGCCATCGCCCATGCGCGCGACCCCGTGCGGATGGCCCGCGCCATGAAGGCCGGGGTGGAGGCCGGGCGGCACGCCTTCCTGGCCGGGCGGATGCCGCGGAACTATGCGGCGGATGCGTCGAGCCCGATGAGCGGGCTGATCCGGTAGGCCGGCGCCCGCCGGCCCCGCCGGGGTCCAGGGGTCAGTGCCAGTGGGGCGGCAGGTATTCCAATTCCTCGTCGCTCTCGGTGCTGAGCCGCGTGGCGCAAAGGATATCCAGCAGGGCAACGCCCGCCACGGCGGCGATGGCCAGCTTCACATTGGCTCGCTCGCGCCGGCCATAGGACGGGGTGCCGACCAGGGTGGCGAGGTCCAGCGCATCCCCGCCCACCCGCGCCCAGAGCAGCGGCGCCGAGGTCGGGCTGGCGAGGATGGCCACGCCGTTCGCCACCTCCCGCATGCCGAAGGCCCGGATCAGCTTCGTGCGGCCGGTCATCCCCAGCTTCTGCGCGAGGGTCCGGCCGCCAAGGATTTCCATCAGGCCCAGGCCGATGCTGAACCAGCCCAGGAAACGGGCCAGGCGGATCACGGGCATTCGTTGGTCTCCTCGGTCAGGCCTTTGCGGCGCCTTCCGGTAACGCCCGGGGAGAGGAATGGCTGAGCGGGGGTGACGTCAGCCGGGCCAGCCGAGAGCCCGCAGCGCGTCGGCAAGCAGGGGCCGGGCCTGGATTGGACCGGTGCAGCGCCGCTGCAAGTCGCGCAGGGCCACCGGATCGGGAAGCCCATCGCCGCAGCGGTCCAGAAGCTCGCCGAGCAGCAGGCCCCAGGCGCGCGCCTCAATCCGCTGAAGCGCCTCGCCGACCTCGTCGCGCGGCAGGAAGGAGACCGCGCCGAAATCGCTGAGAACGCAGTCGCCCCGGATTCCGTCCCACAGCGTGTTGTGGGCGTAGAGGTCGCCGTGGAGCAGGCCGCGCCCGTGCAGATGCGCCGCCGCCGCGGCCGTGCCGCGCGCGATGCGGAGCGCGGCGGCGGGATCGAGGCGTAGTGCCGGGTCATAGACGTCGCGGCTGCAGCTCTCCGGGCTTGGCGGGCCTGCCAGCACGCGCCAGCCTTCCGGAAGCAGGGGCATCAGCAGGCCATCCAGCCCTTCGGGATGACCAGACAGGCGGCCGAGCGCGCCGGTGAGGTTTGGGTGCTCGCCCGCGGCGAGACAGGCGGCCATCTCGCGCTCCGGCAGGCCGTCGCTGGTCATGGTGCCCTTGAAGAGCTTCAGCGCCACCGGCCTTGGGCCGGCGCCTGCATCGGATCGCCAGAGGGCGCGCTGCACGCGGCCGGAAGCCCCCTCCCCCAGCGCCGGGCCGGGTTCCAGGGCATTCCATGGCACGACGGGGGCCGAGGCTGCGCCGCTGCCCTGGTCCATCGGGTTCCCGGCCCAGGCGATCCAGGCGAGGCATGGCATCTCGGCCAGCCAGGGCGGCAGGGCGTCGAAGCGGTTTGCGGAGAGGCGCAGCAATTCGAGGCCCGGCGCACCGGCCAGCCTCTCGGGCAGTTGGCGCAGGCGGTTGCCCGCCAGCATCAGCTTCTGCAGGGCCGGACGCTCGCCAAGGGCATCGGGAAGGCGTTCGATCCGGTTGTCGGTCAGGGTCAGCCAGCGCAAGGCGGACGGCAGGGCTTCGGCCGGGATCTCACGCATTCCCGTGCCGCGGAACCCGACCTGACCGAGGGCCGGGCAATCGCCAAGGGCGGGTGGCAGCCGTTCCATTGGGTTGCCGGAGCAGAAGATCGCCCGTAGCCGGTGCAGGCGGCCCAGATCCTGGGGCAGCGTGGTGAGCGCGTTCTGGCCGAGGTCGAGCACCTCCAGCGTTTCGGCCAGACCCAGGATCTCGCGCGGGAATTCCGTCAGCCCGAGGCCATTCAGGTAGAGTTCCCGAACGCCGGTGAGCGTGCCGCGGCGCAGCGCTTCGAGGGTGGCGGCGGTCACGCGGCATCCCCTGCGCGGCCTGGGGTCGGGCGGTTCATGGCGGGGTGGCTCTGCACGATGGAGACGCGGGC
>DATCMG010000448.1:0-3547 GCA_036563555.1 Roseomonas sp.
GGGGCTGGCCGTTGTCGAGTGGTGTGGACGCGAGGAATTCGTGCGGGCCCTGCTGTGCGACACGGCCCACACCGCGCCCGAGGGCGGCCAGTGCCAAGTGTAGGCCGTTCTATCGGAACTGGGCGATTGGCTGCCCTTCGCCGCAGATGATCAGCAGAGGCGCATGCGGCCAATCCGCCACATGATGAAAGCCGTTGTCCTGCCTTCCGCGTGCCATGGCCGTTAAAATGGCGGGGCGTTCAACGATGAGACAAGCCCGTAGGATCTTGGGGCGAAAACTGTTTTTTGGACAGACTGCATTCCAGTGCCCGTGAAGCCGTAGCCACGGCATTCGGTCGCGCCATACCCAATCAGGAAAGCACCAAATGCACGATTGCGCGATCGGGTTCTGCGCTCCGGTCCCGTGGATCGTCTCCGACGCTTTTCTGGCTTCCGCTTCAATAGGGCGTCTGTCCTGAAATCCGGCGAATCGTTTTGCCGCCTGACCGTGTGAACGCGACCGACCCGGAACCGGCTCTACATGCGGAGCAGAAGGCCCTCCGTGATCAGCCGCGGGGTGGTGCCGAGCGCGGGGGTTATGAGGCGGAATGTGTAATTCGCGGTGACCTCGACCTCGGAGATGCCGCCTGTGACGCGGCGCGCGACACAAAGGGTCAGCGCTGCCGTGTCCAGCGCGCCGGAGAGCCGGGCCCGGTCCAGGATCGAAGGGTCACAATTGGTCAGGCTTGTATCCATCAGGGCGAGGCGCGCCACATCGGCCACCGCGCTGCGGACCGCCAGCCGTTGCAGGTGGTAGCGGCTGAGATCCGCGATGCCCATGAACAACAGGAAGACGATGCCGCCGACCAGGGCGAATTCGACGGAGCTCGTGCCGGCCCGCCCGAGGGGCCGTCGCTTATTGGATGCGGAAGACGACACGGCTGCTCACCGGCGAAAGGCCAGGCAGGAGTTGCGCGGTGAAGGGGCGGCTGACAGCCACGGCGACGAAGCGCTGCATCGGGGTGGCGCAGCTTGTGCCGCAGACGGCCGAGGCGCCGGCGCATTCGCAGGTCATTCCCGCCTCGGTGACCGAGATGTCGGCCCAATCCGGCAGGGCAAGCCGGGTCGCGGCCGTGATTCCCGTGCTGTCGGAGGGGAAGGCGAGGGCGTATTGCACGCCTGCCCGCGCGGCGCTGTCCAGCTTCATCCGCTGGTAAAGGACGCCGGCGACATCGACCGTCCCGAGCAGGAGCAGGATCAGCACGGGCACGATCAGGGCAAGCTCGGCTGCCGCGACGCCTTTGCGGTCCTGCAGCGCCGCGCCGAGGCGGCTGATGGGGCGCGGGCGGGTCATTCGACGAAGCGGACGTTCTGGGAGGATGGCATCACCGTGCCGGCGGCAGCGCATCCGGCAATGCTGAGATAGGTTTGCGCCGTTCCGGTCAGGTCAACTGTATTGGCCACGAGGGCCGTGCATTCCGACGCATTCAATCCCGAATTTCCGTTGAACTTCACATAGGAGGTCGGGAAGTACATGCCGCCGACCAGCTTCGTGCCGGCGCCACCATTCATCGTCGCCCCCGTGCTGCCCTGCGTCGCGCGCCGATCGCGGTAAAACAGGATGCCCGCGTAGTCCGTATCCTGCGGGCTGCGCGGCGCGGAAAGCTGGATGCTGGCCTGGGCGGTGATGTCCAGGGAACCGATGCTGCCGGGATCACCGGTGAAGATGAAGGTGACGCCCGCGCCATTCGTGCAGTTCGGGCAGGTGAGCGTGCCCTGGAGTCGGAGCGAGGCATTGTTCAGGTAGTAGATGCCCGGTTCGATGGTGCTGGTCTGGTTGCTACCCACACGCAGTTCGCTTCCGCAGAAGGCCTTGGGATAGGGCGAGGTGATGGCAGAGCCCGTGGGCATCGAGACGCAGTTGCTTGTGGTGAAGGTGGGCAGCGTTTTGCTGTCCAACTTGGCGAAGGGGTTGAGCGTCGGCGGCTGGTACTCGGCATAGGGACGATCGAGCGTGACGCTCGAGTCGCTGCAGTTGTTGCAGCCGCCGGAACTGACGAGGGAGGAGGTGCGGACGGTCGCCGAACCGCCGACGGTAATGGCGTTCGGGCCGGTGCTGTTGGAGGCGAGCACGCAATTCGTGCTGGTCGTCAGGCTGTTGCCGCCCATGGAAACGCCGCCGTTCAGCGCAAGGATGCAGGCCGGATAGCTGGATTGCAGCATCGCGACGGCACGCCCGGTGACGACCGGGGCGGTGGACAGGATCACGCGGGCCAGGAAGAGGTTCTGCTGCTGCGAGACGACGGCCTCAACGGCTGCGAGATTGTCCTTGGCAATGCCGGAAGTGGGTGGCCAGTGGGCGACGGTGCCGGGCAGCCGTGCGGCTGCACTGAACCCGTTGCGCTGGGCTGCCGAATCAGCGGCCGACTCCACGGCGCTGCTTGTCGCCTGGCCGCTGGATATGGCGGCGATTCCGGCTGCCGCGGCGGCCTCGGCCGCCGTCGTGGCGCGGCGCTGGGCGAGGAGCCAGGTGCCGCCATCCGTCGCCAGGGCGGCCCGGCCGAGCAGCGCGCTGCCGCTGACGGCCACAAAAGCGGATGTGACTCCCCTCCTATCTGCCCGGAGCGCAGGCGCGAGCGGACGGCGTCCGCTGCCGGACGAGTTGTAATCACTTGAGCGTGAACACAACCAAGAGTACATAACGGTTGTCCTGCCTCTCGAGGCCGTAAGGGCCAGTCCCGATTTGTGCGAGCGTGGGTGGCTCTAGAGCAAGCAAGAAATATTAAGAAACCTTGTAAGATTTTTCTTGGCGTAGGCTCTGAGACTTTGCTACCACAGGTGGAGAGGAAGGTGAGGATGCACCCTCAAGAACAACCTCTGGTTGCGTGATCCTCGCGGGCTGGATCATGCGACGACAGACAATGCCTGTTTGTCGAGGAGTGACAATAATGTTGTCCATTGTTCTCAAGAATTCGAAGGCCCTGGTCCTGGATCGGAAGGGGATCACTGCCATGGAGTATGCGATCCTGGGCGCGGCGATCGTGCTCGCTGTCGGAGGCGCCATGACCGCTTTTAAGCCCTTGCTCATCGGCGCGTTTACCGGGCTGCTGCCCGCGCTTGGTACTTGAGCCTAGTCACTAGATCTCGGCCGGGGTGATGAGGGTTGTTCGGCATATCCTTCATCATCCCGGGTGCCTAGTTATTGTTTCATCGAGCTTCTTGCGTCCCATCAGCACAAGGCGCCGAGTGGCATGTTCATCCTGCCCGCCCTTATCTTGGGACTTTTGGCTCTCGCCGCATGGCGGGATCTCGCGACGCGGCTGATCCCGGATACCCTGCCGGGCACTATTGCACTGCTTGGGCTGTTGCTGCGTGCTTCCGAGGGAATGGCCGAGCTAGGCATTTCGGTCGCCATTGCCCTTCTGCTCTTCCTCTTCCTTGCCCTTCTTCATTCGCGCGGCATGCTGGGCGGCGGCGATGTGAAGCTGCTCTCTGCTGTCGCGCTTGGCCTGGCTCCACTGGCCATCTGGGATTTCATCTTCGCGACGGCCCTGGCGGGGGGCGTGCT
>DATCMG010000455.1:0-4635 GCA_036563555.1 Roseomonas sp.
ATCCGCTTCCGCCCGCGCCTCGATCCCGCGCAATGGGCCTGGGGGGCGAAGTTCCTCGCCGCCTGCAACGCGGCGACGGCGGACCAGACGACGCGGCGCCTGCTGCTGCTCTCCTTCCTCTCGCGCGACCTGACGCGCGCCGTGATCGCGGAGGAGGCGATCGACTGCGCCTTCCGCCACGCCGGCAAGCTGGTGGTGTATTCTGACCCCGCCAGCTTCGATTCCGCGCGGCGGCTGGTGGACTACCAGCGGCAGTTGGGCAGCGAGCAGGAGGCGCTGTCGCGCGAGGAATGCCTCTCGGCGGAACCGTCCCTGGCCGGCATCGCGCACCGTCTCGCCGGCGGCATCCTGACGCGGGGGGAGGATGCGGCGGAGTGCCGCCTTTTCTGCGCGGGGCTGGAGGCAGCGATGCGAGACGGCAATCTCGGTGTGGCCTTCCGCTTCGGCACGGAGGTGCGGCAGATCCTGGCCGTGGGTGGCCGCGTGATCGGCGTCCAGACCGCCTCGGGCGTGGAGGAAGCGGATGCGGTCGTCATGTCGATGGGCGCGGGCAGCACGCGGCTTCTGGCGCCCTTGGGGCTGCGCCCGGCCGTCTATCCGCTCAAAGGATACAGCCTGACGCTGCCGATCGTGGCCGATGGCGCCGCGCCCAAGATCAGCGTGACGGATTTCGCGAAGAAGGTCGTCTATGCCCGGCTCGGCCAAACCCTGCGCGTCGCGGGAATGGCGGATCTGGTCGGCTATGGCACGGGCTTCGACCTGTCCCGCCTCGACCTGCTGGTGCGCCAGGCGCGGGAGGCCTTTCCCCATGCCGCCGACTGGAAAACCCTGAATCCCTGGGCCGGCCTACGCCCGGCGACGCCCACCAGCCTGCCCATCCTCGGCCCCGTGCCTGGCCTGCCGAACTTGCACATGAATATCGGCCATGGCGCGCTCGGCTTCACCCTCGCCATGGGCTCGGCGCGGGTGGTGGCCGATCTTCTGGCTGGCCGCGCGCCGCCCATCCCGATGGAGGGCTTCGCCGCCTGAGCTGCGTCAGGCCAGGTGGCGGATCCGCAGCAGCAATTCATCCACCTCGTCGCTGGTTTGATAGGGACCGAAGCCGAAGCGCAGGCGGCGCCCGCGGCGATCGGTGACGATCCGCGCCGCCGCCAGCCGCGCCTGCCAGGCCTCGGCATTCTCCAGATCGAAGGCGAGGAAGTTGCCGCGGCACGGCTCGGAAAGCGGTACGGCCAGCTGTGCGGGATCCAGCCCCGTGCCTTCCAGCCCGGCGCAGAATTGGGCCTGCAGCGCGTGTGCATGGGCGTGGATCGCGGCCACCGTCACGCCTTCCGCCTCCAGCCAGCGCATCGCCGCATCGAGCCGGTAGAGGCCCGAGGGATCGAAGGTCGCGCCGAGGAAGCGGTTGCCATCCGGCGCGTAGCCGATTCTTCCATCGCTGGCGGCCAGTGCGCCGAAGGCGGCGAACCAGCCGGTGTCGCGCGGGCGCGGCAGCCAGCCGGGCGGGCAATGCAGGAAGCAGCTTCCCTCGCCGGCCATCGCGTATTTGTAGCCGCCCGCCGTGTAGAAGGCGCGGTGCGCGATGCGCGAGAGATCGACCGGCCGCGCCATGAAGGCATGATAGCCGTCGATCACCAGCACGGCCTCGCCCGCTGCCTCGGCCAGCACTTCCAGCCCCGCCAGCGCGTAGCCGGAGTGGAAGAACACCTCGCTCGCCCAGATCAGGTCGAAGCCCGCGCGCGCGGCCTCGGCCAGCCGCGCAGCGCAATCGCCGCCGGGCTCGGAGGCGATGCGCGTCACGGCGAGCAGCCCATCCTCCTCCAGCCGTGCGGCCTGGCGGGCGAAGGAGTGGAACTCGCCATCCGTCGTCAGCACGCGGGCGGGGCGGCCTGTCGGCAGGGTACTGAGGATGCGCCGCACGAACTCATGCGTGTTGGGCGCGAAGGCGAGGGTGGCGGGATCGGGCAGGTTCAACTGCCGCGCCACATGCGCGCGGCAGGAACCCAGCACCGGCCCCAGCACCATGTCCCATTTATCGTCCTGCAGCCGCGCGGCCCCATCCCAGGCGCGGAGCTGGGCCTCGCGCGTCACATCGGGCCAGGGATGGTGGCTATGCGCCGCGAAATGCAGGCGCCCGGGGTCGGCCGAGAGGAAGCGGGAGAAATGCGCGCGCAGATCCAACGCCCTGCCTCCGGATTGTCGCCGTCGAGTGAGCGTATAGAGTGGCGGTGGGAGACCGTGAATGCCGACAGGCCATCAGCCGACGGGCGCATTACGCCCAGCTCCGGCGCGGGCCGGAATGGCGGCGGCCGCTTTTGGATCCGGGCATGGATAACGGCCCGCCCGTGCGCGTGCCCGTGCCCGACCTGCGCGCGGCCGCTCGCGGCAACACCGGCATCCCCGGCGTATGGCGACTCGAATCCGGCGTGCCGGGGCCGCAGGCAGTCATCGTTTCGCTGATGCATGGCAATGAATTCGCCGGCGCGGCGGTGCTGGCGCGCTGGCTTCGCGCGGGGCTGCTGCCGCGGCGCGGCACGCTCACCCTCATTTTCGCCAATCTCGACGCCTTTGCGCGCTTCGACCCCGGCGACCCCACCCTCTCCCGCTATGTGGATGAGGACATGAACCGCGTCTGGCGTCCCGCCATCCTGGATAGTCGGCGTGACAGCCTCGAGTTGCGGCGCGCCCGCGCGTTGCGCCCGGTGGTGGAAGCGGCGGATGTGCTGCTGGACCTGCACTCCATGCCCTGGCCATCCGATCCGGTGATCCTGACGGGGCGATCCGCCGCGGCGCTGGATCTCGCGTGCCGGATCGGGGCGCCGCCCACGATCGTGGCGGATACCAGGCGCCCGGAGGGCTGGCGCCTGATCGACCATGCGCCCTTCAATGCTCCCGGCACGCATCGGGTGGCCCTGCTGGCCGAGACGGGGCTGCATTGGGAGCCCGAGACCGAGGTGGTGGCCGAAGCCTGTGCCGCCGGGCTGCTGAATGCGCTGGATATGGCGGCCATTCCCGCGCCGCCGCGATCCGATCCGCCGGCGATCTGGATGGTTTCACGCTGCGTGACCGCCGGATCCCGCCGCTTCGTCTTTGCCGAGGCCTTCCGCGGCGGCACGGTGATCCCGCGCGCCGGCACGCTGATCGCGCACGACGGGGATGCGGAGATTTGCACGCCGCATGACGACTGCATGCTGGTAATGCCGAGCCCGCGCGTGATGCGGGGGCATGTTGCCGTGCGGCTGGCGCGGAGGATGACATAGCGTGACTGTTCCGAGGGGCGGGGGGCATCGGCCCCCACGGCTCGACCTGGACCGCCTGCTCGGCGATGCGCCACCCGACCGGCTGGCGGCCCTCCTGATCGCCTATCTCACGGTGCCGGGCCTGCTTTTCCTCGGATCCTGGGCAATCCCCTGGGTCGGGATCCCGGCGACCCTGGCCGGTCTCGCGGCGCTCGCGCTCTCGCCGGGATGGCGCCGGGCCTGGCCGCTCGCGCCGGGGATGACGGTGCTGTGCCTCGCCCTGGGGCTGCTCTGGGCGGGGGCGACCGGCGCGCTCCACCTCGTCTACAGCTCGGCGGACTGGCAGATCCGGGACGCCGTGCTGCGCGACCTCGGGGCATTGCCCTGGCCGGTTTCCTATCTGGACGTCGAAAAAGGCGTACAGTGGCTCCTGCGCGCCCCGCTCGGCTTCTACATGCCCCCCGGGCTCATCGGCCGTGTCGCGGGGTTCCACGCGGCACAGGTGGCTCTCTGGATCTGGACCGGCCTGGGCTTCGGGTTGGCGCTCATGATCCTCGCCCTGCTGGCCCGCGCGCTGTCGCCGGTGCGGCCGCTCCGTGGCTTCGCCCTGATGGCGGGCGTCTTCATCCTGTTCCACGGCCTCGATATTCTGCCCAATATCTGGCTGGACTGGAATTTCGGCACCGGCCCCTTCGCGAGCTGGGGGCGGGGCGGCGAATGGTGGCCGCGCTTCTTCCAGTATCCAGGCCATGTCACCGCGATCCTCTGGGCACCGAACCATGCCATGCCGGCCTGGCTGCTGGTGCTGATGCTGCTGCGGCACGGGCGAAGCCCGGATTTCGCACGGGGCCTGGTCCTGCCTTTCGCGGCCGGCGCCTTCTGGAGCCCGCTGGCGAGTGCCGGAGCCGCGCTGCTGGGCGGCGCGGTGCTGCTCCGGCGAGGGTTGGGTGCGGTCTGGGGGGCGCTCACCCTGGCGAACATCCTCGCCCTCATCTTCGCCATCCCGATCTGCGTCTATCTCGTCGCAGGGTCGGCAGCGGTTCCGCACGGGTTTCTGCTGGCGGCGCACCCTGTCCCCAAGGCGCTCGGGGTCTGGGCCCTGTTCCTGGTCCTGGAGGTGTTGTGCTGGGCGGTGCCGGCGGCGTTGCTGGTCCGCGGCTGGGTCTTCACGGTGGCGATCGCCATTCTTTGCGTGCTGCCGGCCTATGTCTTCGGCCCTGGAAACGAGATGACCGCGCGCGGTGGCATGGCGCCCCTGACCGTGCTGGCCGTCGTGGCCGGCGCGGCGTTGCTGGCACCCGTGGCGGGACGGGCCCAGCGTGCCGCCCGGGTGGCGCTGCTGGCCTGCAGCGCCCTGGCCCTGCCCGGCGCCATGATGGAGGCCAGCCTGCTCGTG
>DATCMG010000467.1:0-3470 GCA_036563555.1 Roseomonas sp.
TGGCACGGGATCATGGCTCATGTGGCTGCCTCGATGATGACATTGCCCAGATGATCCACCCGCGCCATGAGGCCGGGATCGACCACCGTGGTGGCGTCGGGCTGTTCCAGGATGGCGGGCCCGTTCACGACCGCCCCCACCGGCAGATCCAGGCGGGAGATGACCGCCGTCTCGTGCCAGGCGCCGCCGAACCAGACTGGCCGGGCGCCGCGCCGCGCCCCCTCCAGCGTCGCGCCGGGTTCTGGCGCCAGGGTGGAGAGGTTGAAACGCGGGCGGCGCCCGATGGCGGCGGTCCGCAGATTGACGATCCGTGCCGGCACGCCATGCAGCAGCCGGCTGAAGCTCGCCTGATAGGCGCCTTCGAAGGCCCGGCGGATCACCTCCTCCGTCACGCCCGTGGTGCCACCCCTGACGAGGAGCGGCAGGGGCACGGAGACGGTGTGCGTCTGCCCGGCATAATGCATATCGAGGTTGAAGAGGATATCGATGCGCTCGACCGGCAGGCCGGCATCCTCCACCACCACGCGCACTGACCGGGCTTCCGACACCATGAGCGCATCCAGCGCCGGCGCGTCGATCCCCCCCAGCACGAGATTCACCGTGCGCACCTGGTCATGGCGGATATCGGCGATTACGCAGCCCAGTGCCGAGTTGATGCCGGGAAAGCGTGGAACCAGCGCCGCCTTCAGCCCGACATCGCGGATCAACGCCCCCGCATGCAGCGCGCCGCCACCGCCGAAAGGCACGGCCGCGAAGCGGGACGGATCATGCCCACGCTCGATCGAGACGAGCCGGATGGCACCCGCCATGTGGCCGTTGGCGACGCGCAAGATCGCCTCCGCCGCCGCCATGGCATCCAGACCCAGCGGCTTGCCCACATGCTCAAGGATCGCGGCCTTGGCCGCCTCCACATCCAGCCGCTTGAGCCCGCCGCCGATCGGCCGCTCGGCATTGATGCGGCCGAGCACGACATTCGCATCCGTCAGGGTCGGCCGCGTATTGCCCTGGCCGTAGCAGACCGGGCCCGGGCGGGAGCCCGCGCTCTCCGGCCCCACCTGCAGCAGCCCGCCCGCATCCACCCGCGCGATCGAGCCGCCGCCGGCACCGATGGTCGTGATCTCGATCATGGGCGTGCGGATCACCAGGCCGAAATCGATGGTCGTCTGCGCCGCCAGCGCCGTCTCGCCTCCCACCACCAGCGACACGTCGAAGGATGTGCCGCCCAGGTCGCCCGTGACCACATCGGGGAAACCAGCTTCCCGCGCGATCGCCGCCGCCGCGATCACCCCCGCGGCCGGACCGGAGAGCGCCGTCCGCACCGGCAGCCGCCGCGCGGAAGCCGTGGACATCACCCCGCCATTGGATTGGACGATGTGGAAGCGCCCCTTGAATCCCTCCCCCTGCAGGGCAGCGTCCAGCTTGCCAAGATAGGAACCGACGACCGGCTGCAGATAGGCATTCAGCGCGGTGGTCGAGCTCCGCTCGAACTCCCGGATCTCCGGCAGGATTTGAGAGGAGCAGGCGATGGAGTCATTTGGCCAGACCGAGGCCGCCGCCGCGAGCGCTGCCTGCTCGTTTGCCGGATTGGCATAGGCGTTGATGAAGACGATCGCCAGAGCCTCGGCGCCCTGCGCGACCAGTTGCCGCACGGCCCCGCGCACCGCTTCGGCATCCACGGGCTGGCGGATCGTGCCATCCGCCAGCGTCCGCTCCTCCACCTCCAGCCTGAAGTCCCGGTCCACCACGGGCACGAAATCGCCCCAGAGGCCCCAGGTGCGCAGCCGGTCGCGGCGGCGCATCTCGATCACGTCGCGAAAGCCCTGCGTGGTGATCAGCCCGACCTTCGCCCCCTTGCGCTCCAGCAGCGCATTCGTGCCCACCGTGGTGCCATGCACAACCGAGGCCAGATCGGCCACATCGCCCAACTGCCGGAGACCATCAAGGAAACCCACCGCCTCGTCGCCACGGTTGGAGGGCACCTTGGCCGTACAGAAACTCTTCGTCGCCTCATCGAACAGGAAGAAATCCGTGAAGGTGCCGCCGACATCGACGCCGACGACCTTTGCCGCCGCGCTCATTCCGCGGTCCCGCCCGTCACATAGCCCATGCGCCGGTCCCGCTCCGCCGCGGCCGGGTTCCGCGCGGCGGGATCACCCCAGCCGCCGCCGCCCGGCGTTTCCAGCCGCACGCGCTGCCCCGCCTCGACCCGGACATCCGTCACCTTCGAGACCATGGGCGGCGTGCGCATCCCCTCCGCCGTCTCCCAGGAAAAACGGTTCGGCGCAGCCGCCCCGCCGCCGCCCACGCCGAAGGGCGGCACCTTCCCGCGCTCGCCCAGCAGCGAAACGCCGGCCGGGACCAGCGCCTCGATCTCATAGACCGCGCCCAGCCCGCCGCGATGCTGCCCCGCGCCCGCCGAATCCGGACGCAGCGACCATTGGGTGAACATCACGGGATAGGCGGCCTCCAGGATCTCCACCGGCGGGATGGTGGCGGTGGAGATCGGGTTGTTCGCGTGGTTCAGCCCGTCACTCTCCGGATTGCCGCCCAGCCCCCCGCCGAAGAAGGAGAACATCACCCAGCGCGAGCCATCCTTGCGGTGCCCCGCCATGGAAAGCGCGTTGATCGTGCCGAAGGGCGCGGCCGTGGCGCGGGACGGATCGGCCTTGGCCAGCGCCCCGAAGATCACCCCGATCAACCGCAGCACCGTCTCCGTATAGCCCGCCACCGGATGCGGCGGCCCGGCGCCCAGCAGCGTCGTGTCCGGCACCATGAATCGGATCGGCCGCAGGCATCCCGCATTCGCCGGCACCTCGGTAAAGACATGCTTCAGCGCGACATAGCAGCCCGCGATCGTGGTGGCCCGGCTGATGCTGACCGGCCCCTGCGCCGGCGGGGAGGAGCGGGAGAAATCCAGCACCATCTCCTCGCCCCGGATCGTGAGGTCCAGCGCGACGGTCAGCACCTCATCCGTGATGCCGTCATTGTCCAGCACGTCCTCGAAGGCATAGGTGCCATCGGGCAGGCTGGCGATGGCCGCGCGCATCAGCGCCTCCGCCCGGGCGGAGAAGGCGGTGAAGGCGCCCTGCACCAGTTCCTCGCCATGCTCGTCGATCAGGGCGTTCAGCCGCCGCTCGCCGAGATCCAGCGCGTTCAGCTGCCCGTTCAGATCCCCCCAGTTGGAAGCCGGCACGCGTGAATTGGCGGCCAGGATGTCCACGATGTCCTGATTTACCGCCCCATCCCGGATCAGCCGCACCGGCGGCAGGCGGAAGCCTTCCTGGAAACTCTCCACCGCCTTCGGGTTGTACCCACCGGGCACATTGCCGCCCACATCCAGCCAATGCCCCACCGAGGCCACCCAGCAGAACAGCTCCCCCTTCCGAAAAACCGGCCGCACCAGCCGGAAATCGTTCAGATGCGTCCCGCCCTCATAGGGATCGTTGAACAGAAAGGTGTCGCCCGGGCGC
>DATCMG010000469.1:0-9513 GCA_036563555.1 Roseomonas sp.
GCCCGCGGAGGCGCGGGGGGCAGGGCCACGATGGAAAGCAGCGCCATGCAGGCGACCGGCGCCAGGGCAAGGATCAGATAGGTGCCGAGGAACAGGAAGGGCTCAAACAGGTCCTTGCTGTGCTTCACCAGCTCCGGCCCCAGCGCCGCGGCCATGACGCCGCCGGCCATGACCAGGGCGATGGCGCGCGGGCGATAGGCGGGGGTCGCGACCTCGGCGGCCGCGAAGCGGTAGTGCTGGGCGATGCCGAAGCCAAGCCCGGCCGGGATGGCGCCGAGGCAGTAGACCAGGAAGCTCGCCTGCCAGATGCCCAGGGCGAAGATCAGGCTGCCCAGCAGGCTGCCCGTGGCGCCCAGCAGGAAGCCGGCCTTGCGCCCCAGCCGCGCGAAGACGATGCCGGCCGGTATCGAGGCCGCCATGGTGGCCGCCATCTGCAGCGCCATGGGCAGGGTCGCGAGGGATTTGTTCTCGACCAGGCTGTAGCCGATCAGCGCACCCATCGTGGCCTGGCCGACGACGGCGGAGTTCATCAGCGCCTGGCAGAAGAAGAGAAGCCGGACATTGCGCCGCATCGCGGCGTCGGTGGACAGGTCCGCCGTGGTCGCTGACATCAGAAGTGACTCCATCCCCCCTGCGGGAGGGTCATTGCCCGCCCGTCCGGTGCGCGCACCGTGACCTCCGGCGGGCCGTCCGTGAAATGCCCGATGCGCGTGGCCGCCGTGCCCGTGGCGCGGGCGGCCTCCCGGATCCGGAGGGTATCGTCGGGATCGGCGGCAAAGAGAAGCTCGTAATCGTCACCGCCGGTCGCGAGCCGAGGCAGCCATGAGGGATCCTCCGCGACGATGGCCGCCGCCGGCGGAGAGAGCGGGAGCGATCCGAGTTCCAGCACGGCGCCCACCCCGCCCGCGCGGCAGAGATGGCCGAGGTCCTGGGCAAGACCATCCGACACGTCCATCGCCACCCGCGCCAGGCCGCGCAGTGCCACGCCCAGGGCGAGGCGCGGCTCGGGCAGGCGGTAGCGGCGGGCGAGATGGCCTTCCGCATCGGCCGGGGCGCGGCCCTGCAGCACGGCCAGGCCCAGCGCGCCGTCGCCGATGGTGCCGGAAACCCAGAGCGCATCGCCCGGCCGCGCACCGCCGCGCCGGAGCGCCGCGCCGGGTGGCACCGTGCCGAGGATGGTGAGGGAGAGACAGGCGGGACCGGGAATGGAAACCGTATCGCCGCCCAGCACATGGAGGCCGAATTGGCGCTGGTCCGCCGCCAGGCCTGCCGCGAAGCCCTCCAGCCAGGCCGGAGACGTGCCGCGCGGCAGGGCCGTGGTCATGAGATAGGCCAGCGGTTCGGCGCCCATGGCGGCGAGGTCTGACAGGTTCACCCGCAGCAGCTTGCGGCCGATCGTCTCGGGCGGGTCGTCCGGCAGGTAATGCACGCCCTCCACCATGGCGTCCGCGGCCAGCACCAACTCCCGCCCCGGCGGCGGGGCGAGGATCGCGGCATCATCGGAGAGGTCGAGCGCCCCCTCCCCCGCCAGCCCGCGGAAATGGCGGGCGATCAGGGCGAATTCGGCGGGAAGGCTCACGGGATCAGCCGCGCGGCTGGAACTCGTCCCCGCGCATCTGGCGGGCCAGAGCATCGAGCACGCCATTGGCGAAGCGCGGCTCCTCGCCGTCGAAGAAGCCGTGGGCGATGTCCATGTACTCGTTGATCACCACGCGGGCGGGGGTGTCCGTGCCGCCCCAGAGCTCGGCGGCGGCGGCGCGCAGCAGGGCGCGCAGCACCGGGTCGAGCCGGTCCATCGCCCAGTTGGCCGAGAGATGGCCGGCGATGGCGGCGTCGATCGTCTCGGCATCCTTGGCAGCGGCGCGAACGATCTTGCTGAACAGCGGCACATCGGCCTGCGGAACGCGGCCATCCTCGAAGCCGGCATCGCTGTTCAGCGTGCCGATGCGGTGGCGCACGAACTGGTCGATCACCGTCTCGGCACTCTCGCCACCCGCCTCGGACTGGAACAGAGCCTGCACGGCGGCGACGCGCGCCCCGGTGCGGGGGCGGCCGGGATTGGGGCGCGGGTTGCGCTTCGGCGCCTGACTCATGCGGTTTCCTCGAAGCGTCGGGCCAGGGCGATCTGGCCAATCATGGCATTGGCGGCCTCCACCCCCTTGTTGTGCCGGTCGGCGGAGGAGCGGGCGATGGCCTGCTGGATGGTGTGGACGGTGAGGAGGCCGAAGCCGATCGGCGCGGCGGTCTCCACGGAGATGTCCATCACGCCCCGGCAGGCCTCCCGGCAGATATGGTCGTAGTGGTCGGTCTCACCCTTCACAACGCAGCCGAAGACGAGATAGCCGTCATACTTCCCCGTGCGAATTGCCATGCGGAGGGCGGCGGGCAACTCGAAGGCGCCAGCCACGTCCACCACCTCGGCTTCGGCGCCGATGCCGGCGAGGACGGCGAGCGCGCCTTCGACCATGCCACCCACCACATCCGCGTAATAGGGCGCCTGGATGACCAGCACACGTGGCGGCGGGCCGGCGAGCTCGGGGGCGGCGCGGAGCGGGGAGTCGGCGGTGCTCAAGAGGCGTCTCCGATGGGGCGGATGTCGGTGATGGTCAGGCCATAGCCCTCAAGACCGACGACGGGGCGGGGATGGTTGGAGAGCAGGATCATCTCCCGCACCCCGAGATCGGACAGGATCTGGGCGCCGATGCCGTAGTCGCGCAGTTCCGGTGCCATCTTCTCGCGGCCCGCGCGCACGCGATCGGACAGGGCGGTCGCCTTCACGTCGCGGATGAGCACGACGACCCCGCGGCCCTCGCGCGCGATCTCCTCCATGGCTTGGTGGAGGTCCTTCGGGCCATGGCGGCCGGTGATGTCGGAGAGCAGGTTCACGGCGTGGACGCGCACCGGAATCGGGCCGGGGCGGGAGAGGTCACCGCGAACCAGCGCCACATGCTCCCCGTATTCCAGGGTGTTGGCGTAGATCACGACGCGCCATGGGCCGCCGGGCGCGTCCTCCAGCATTCCCTCCTCCACCCGGCGCACCAGGCGCTCGGTGCGGCGGCGATGGGCGATCAGGTCGGCGATAGTGCCGAGCTTCAGCCCATGGTGCTGGGCGAAGGAGACGAGGTCCGGCATCCGGGCCATGGAGCCGTCCTCGTTCATGATCTCGCAGATCACGCCCGAGGGGTTGAGGCCCGCGAGCCGCGCGAAATCGACCGCCGCCTCGGTATGGCCGGCGCGGACGAGGGTGCCGCCCTCCCGCGCGACCAGCGGGAAGACGTGGCCGGGGGTGACGATGTGCTCGCGTCCCACCTCCGGGTTGATCGCGACCGCCACGGTGCGGGCGCGGTCGGCGGCGGAGATGCCGGTGGTGACCCCGTCCCGCGCCTCGATGGAAACGGTGAAGGCGGTCTGGTGGCGGGTGCTGTTGCTCTGGGCCATCAACGGCAGGCCAAGCTGCTCGACACGGTGGCGGGTCATCGCGAGGCAGATCAGGCCGCGCGCGTGTCGGGCCATGAAGTTCACCGCATCCGGCGTCGCGAACTGGGCGGGGATCACGAGGTCGCCCTCGTTCTCGCGGTCCTCGTCATCCACCAGGATGAACATGCGGCCGCGGCGGGCCTCCTCCAGCAGCTCCTCGGTGGGGCTGATGAAATCGGCGAAGCTGGTGGTCTTGGTCTGGGTGCTCACGCGCTGAACTCCCGAAGCCGGGCGACGTAGCGCGCCAGCATGTCGATCTCGATATTCACCCGCGCGCCCGGTGCCAGGGCGCCGAGCGCCGTCACCTCGGTGGTGTGGGGGATGAGGTTCACGCCGAAACGCGCGCCCTCCACCTGATTCACGGTGAGGGAAACGCCGTCGATGGTGATGCTGCCCTTCTCCGCGACGAAGCGGGCGAGGGTTGGCGGAAGTTGGAAGCTCCAGCGATGGGAGCCGTTCTCCGGGGTGATGGAAAGAACCTCCGCCACCCCGTCCACATGGCCGGACACGACATGCCCGCCCATTTCGTCGCCCATGCGGAGGGAGCGCTCGAGATTGATGCGCGTCCCCTCCCGCCAACCGCCGAGGGTGGTGCGGGAAAGGCTCTCGGCGGAGATCTCCACCTCGAACAGGTCCCCCTCAAGGGAGACGACTGTCAGGCAACAGCCGGAGCAGCAGATAGACGCACCGATGGCCACGCCCTCCAGCCAGCCCGATGGGGTGCCGATGGCCACGCGCATGTCCTGGCCCGCCCCGATGGGGGTCAGGCGACGGATCGTGCCGGTTGCGGTGACGATGCCGGTGAACACGGGGAAGGTTCCATCTGGTGGCTGCTGCGGTGCAGGGGATGGCGCGCGGGGCGCCCTGTGACAAGGGGGAGCCGGCGCGGGTCAGCCCGGCGCAGCCGTACGCCGCTCAAGGATTGGAAGGATATCAGCCTCAATCAACCAGCAATCCCCGGCCGGGCGGCGGCCCGTAATCCGCAGGCGGGGCATCTGGACCAAGCTGTCCACGCCCAGGGTTTCCAGGCCGGAAAGTCCATCCCCGCCCATCAGGGCGGGCGCGGCGAACCAGGCCAGCCGGTCCACCAACCCGGCCCGGAGGAGGGAGGCGGCGAGGACGGCCCCGCCCTCCACCATCAGCCGGGTAATCCCCTTGGCGGCCAGGGCACGCAGCAGGGCCTCGGGCACCAGGCCGCCGCCGGGCGCGGGCGGAACCTCGATGAACTCGGCGCCGCGCTGCTCCAGGGCGGCCAGGGAGGCATAGTCGTGGCCAGGGCGGGTCGCGATCCAGGCCGGAGCATCGTCATTGAACAGCCGCGCCCCGAGCGGCGTGCGGAGCCGCGCATCGGCGATCACCCGCACCGTGGGGATGGGGGTGTAGCCCGGCAGGCGGCAGGTCAGTTCGGGGTCATCGGCCAGCAGCGTTCCGCTGCCGGCCATCACCGCGTCATGGGAGCCGCGCAGGGCATGGGCCAGGCGGCGCGCCTCGGGGCCGGTGATCCATTGGCTCTCCCCCGTGCGGGTGGCGATGCGGCCGTCCAGCGTGGCGGCCAGCTTCAGCGTGACCATGGGCAGCCCGTGCTCGAGGCGCTTGACGAAGCCGGCATTCACCCGGCGCGCCTCTTCCTCCAGCAGGCCGACCTCGACCTCGATGCCGGCGTCCCGCAGGCGTTGCAGGCCAACTCCGTCCACGCGCGGATCCGGGTCGCGCAGCGCGACCACGACGCGGGCAATGCCGGCCGCGATCAGCGCATCGGTGCAGGGCGGTGTGCGGCCCCAATGGCAGCAGGGCTCGAGCGTGACATAGGCCGTGGCGCCCCTTGCCTGCCCCGCCGCGACGCGGAGGGCCTCGGTCTCGGCATGGGGGCGGCCGCCGGGGCGGGTATGGCCACGCCCGACCACGCGCCCATCGCGCATGATGACGCAGCCGACCGAGGGATTGGGCCAGGTGTTCCCCAGGCCCCGCGCCGCCAGGGCCAGGGCGGCGCGCATGTGCTCGTGATCCGACACGGCGGGCGGTTTGCGCGTGGACTCAGCTATTGTCCAGGGAGCCGAGGAAGGCGTGGAAGTCCTCCGCGTCCCGGAAGTTCTGGTACACGCTGGCGAAGCGGACATAGGCCACGGGATCGAGTTCCCGCAGCACCTCCATCACGCGCTGGCCGATGACCTTGGAGGTCAGCTCCTCCGCCCCTTCCGATTCCAGGCGGCGCTGGATGCCGGTGACGATGCGCTCGACCTGGTCCTCGTTCACCGGCCGCTTGCGCAGCGCGACGCGGATTGAGCGGGCGAGCTTCTCGCGGTCGAAGGCGACGCGGCGGCCATCGGTCTTGAGAACCGTCAGCTCGCGCAGCTGCACCCGCTCGAAGGTGGTGAAGCGGGCGCCACAGGCATTGCAGGACCGGCGCCGGCGGATGCTGGCGCCATCCTCCGCCGGACGGCTGTCCTTCACCTGCGTGTCCTCGGACTGGCAGAAGGGGCAGCGCATCCGGCTTGCGTTGTCTTAGCCGCGGTAGATCGGGAAGCGGGCGCAGAGGGCATGCACCGCCTCGCCCGCCGCCTTCTCCGCCGTGGCATTGCCCTCGGGGGAGTTGGCGCGGGAGAGCCCGTCCAGCACCTGCCCGATCAGGCGGCCGATTTCCCGGAACTCCGCCTCGCCGAAGCCGCGCGAGGTGGCGGCGGGGGAGCCAAGGCGCACGCCGGAGGTGACGAAGGGCTTCTCAGGGTCGAAGGGGATGGCGTTCTTGTTCACCGTCAGATGGGCGCGGCCGAGGGCGGCCTCGGCGGCCTTCCCCGTCAGGTTCTTCGGGCGCATGTCCACCAGCACGAGGTGGTTGTCCGTGCCGCCGGTCACGAGGCCGAAGCCCTGATCCTTCAGTTCGGCCGCCAGGGCCTTCGCATTGTCCACCACGGCGCGGGCATAGGCGCGGAACTCGGGGCGAAGCGCCTCGCCCAGGGCCACGGCCTTGGCGGCGATGACATGCATCAGCGGCCCGCCCTGGGTGCCCGGGAAGACGGCCGAGTTCAGCTTCTTCGCCATGGCCTCATCATTCGTGAGGATCATGCCGCCGCGCGGGCCGCGAAGGGTCTTGTGGTTGGTGGTGGTCACCACATGGGCATGGGGGAAGGGCGACGGGTGCGCGCCACCCGCGACCAGGCCCGCGAAATGGGCCATGTCCACCATGAAGATGGCGCCCACCTCATCCGCGATCTCGCGGAACCTGGCAAAGTCCCAGGTGCGGGCATAGGCGGAGCCGCCGGCCAGGATCAGCCTGGGGCGGGATTCGCGGGCGATCCGCGCCACCTCCTCCATGTCGATCTGCTGGTCCTCGCGCCGCACCGTGTAGGGGGCGACCTTGAACCACTTGCCGGAGTAGTTGACCGGCGAGCCGTGGGTCAGGTGCCCGCCCGCGGCGAGGTCCAGCCCCATGAAGGTGTCGCCGGGCTGGAGCAGGGCGAAGAACACCGCCGCATTGGCCTGGGCGCCGGAATGGGGCTGCACATTGGCGAAGCCGCAGTTGAACAGCTTCTTGGCGCGCTCGATCGCCAGCGTCTCGGCGATGTCCACCACCTCGCAACCGCCATAGTAGCGCTTGCCCGGCAGGCCCTCGGCATACTTGTTGGTCAGCACCGAACCCTGTGCATCGAGCACGGCGCGGGAGACGATGTTCTCCGAGGCGATCAGCTCGATCCCGTCCTGCTGGCGCACCAGTTCGCGGGAGATGACCTCGGCGATCTCGGGGTCGACCTCCGAGAGCGGGGCGTTGAAGAAGCGGTCGGTGCTGGCGGCGGGCGATTGCTCGTTCATGGCGTGCGGGTCCAGTCCGGAGAGAGCTTCAGGACCCGGCGGTCATGGCGGCCGCCGGCATAGGGGGTGGCGAGGAAGGCACGCAGGGCCTCCAGCGCAGGCTCCGGCCCCGTCATCCGGGCACCGAGGGCGATGACGTTGGCATCGTTGTGCTCGCGGGAAAGACGGGCGCCGGTCGCGTCATGCACCAGGGCGCAGCGGATGCCGTGCAGGCGATTCGCGGCGATCGAGATGCCGATACCCGTACCGCAGACGAGCACGCCGAAACGCGCCCGGCCGGCATTCACGGCCTCGGCCACCGCATGGCCGAAATCGGGGTAGTCCACGCTTTCCGTGCCATGGGTGCCCATGTCGAGCACGGAATGGCCGGCCTCCTCCAGCTCCTGGCGGAGGATGGCCTTGAGGGCGAGGCCGGCATGGTCAGCGCCGACGGCGATGGTGAGCGGGGCAATCATCGCGGCCATCTACCACGGCTTGCGGTGCCGTTGGAACGGTGCCGCTAATCCTTGCGGGCGGGTCCGCCATGCGCGGCCAGGAAGGCGGGGATGCGGCGAAGCGCGTCCTCCCTTGCCCTCTGGTCCGTGCCCATCCGCGCCACGCCGTCCCCGCGCGCGGTCAGGTCGAGGCCGGATAGGGTGCGCTGGGGCATGCCGGGCTGGTCGAAGCCATGCGGGGCGCCGGCATATTCCAACAGCTCCACAGGGGCCGGGCGGGCGCGCCCGGCGGCCAGGCGGCAGGGTGCGGGTGGCGTCCAATCATCGGCGCCGCCGAGCAGCATGAGTACTGGCGCGGCGGGGTGCCAGGGCGGCGGGACCTGCCCCGGGCGGGCGCAGCCGGGGTAGAGGGCGATGGCCCCGCGGAGCAGGCCAGGCGGCACGGGGGCGCCGATCGCAGCCAGGGCGGTGCTGCCCCCATGGGACCATCCCATCAGGAAAGCGCTTCCCCTCCTTTCCGGATCGGGCGCGGCCCAGGGCTGCGCGGCGGCCCAGGCCGCTGCGGCATGGGCATCTGCGCGGCGGGTCGTCTCGGGAAGGATGCCGCGTTCCCCGCCTGAGCAGACCTGGGTCACGCCCCGGCTGCCGAAACTGTCGGGGAAGAGGACGGGATGGCCGAGCGCCGCCAGCCGGGACGCCCAGTCGGCCTCCCGCACCGGCAGGGAGAGCGGCGTGGCCGGACCGCCGAGCCCGCCGCAGCCATGCAGGGCGACGACCGGAATGCCGGGCGCCCCGCCTTCCGGCCGGACCAGCAGCCCGCGCAGGGCGACCCCGCCCGGCCCGGGGATGGTGACGGGCTCGGCAGCCTGGGCCTGGCCGGCGAGGAGGGCGAGAGGGAAAAGCCACTTCATGACGGTCCAGCGCCCCTCCCCTGCCCCGGTTTCGGCTTGGCGGCCCTCGCGGTTGGCGCGACAAACGGGGCATGAACCACGCCGCCTTCCCCACCGCCCGCCCGCGCCGCAACCGCCTGGACGACGCCACCCGCCGCCTGGTCGCCGAGAACCGGCTTTCCGTGGATGACCTGATCTGGCCGATCTTCGTCGTGGAGGGCGAGGGGCAGAACCAGGAGGTGGCCTCGATGCCCGGTGTGCGGCGCGTGTCGCTGGACCGGCTTTCGGACCATGTCGGCCCGGCGGCGGCGCTGGGGATCCCGGCCGTCGCCCTGTTTCCCGCCACCCCACCGGAGAAGAAGAACGCCGAGGGGACGGAGGCGAAAAATCCGGAGAACCTGATGTGCCGGGCGGCACGGCAGCTCACGCGCGATTTCCCGGGTCTGGCGCTGGTGGGGGATGTCGCGCTCGATCCTTATACCGACCATGGCCATGACGGCGTGATCCGGGACGGCTATGTCCATAACGACGAGTCCCTGGAGGTGCTGGTCGCGCAGGCCGTGGTGCAGGCCGAGGCGGGGATCGGGATCATCGCGCCGTCGGACATGATGGATGGCCGCGTCGGCGTCATCCGCGCGGCGCTGGACGCGAAGGAACTGATCCACACGCGGATCATGTCCTACTCGGCGAAATACGCCTCGGCCTTCTACGGGCCCTTCCGGGACGCGGTGGGATCGGGCGGCGCGCTGAAGGGCGACAAGAAGACCTATCAGATGAACCCCGCCAATTCCGACGAGGCGCTGCGCGAGGTGGCGGCCGACCTGGCCGAAGGCGCCGACATGGTGATGGTAAAGCCGGGCATGCCCTATCTCGACATCATCCGGCGCGTGAAGGACGAGTTCGCC
>DATCMG010000476.1:0-10329 GCA_036563555.1 Roseomonas sp.
CTGGTCCTGCTCATCCTGGGCTGGTCCCTCGCCCTGTCCCGCGGCGGGCGACTGGAAACAGCCGAGGAAACCAGCCGTGCCCGCACCGCGCGCGTCGCGGAGCTTGAGGGCACCCTGGCGCAGGAACGGCAGGCGGCTGGGGACCTCGCCGCGCTGAGACAGCAGGCGGAAGCGGCCCGTTCGGCAAGCGCGGCGGCCGAGGCGCGAAGCCGCGAACTCGCCACCGGCATCACCCAGGGCGAGGCGCGGCTCGCCGAACTCGGCCAGCAGGCCACGGCAGGCGAGCAGCGCATCACCGAGCTCACGGCCGCTGCAGGATCCGCAGAGGCCCGGGTTGCGGAACTGCGCCAGGCGGCAGAGGCCGCGTCCTCGGCACTCGCCTCCCTGCGCGCGGAGACAACCGCCGCCGAAGCGTCCCTGGCGGAGCGCCGGGCGGAGCTGGCGCAGCTCAACACACAGCGCGAGGCGGCAGCGACCACCCTGCGGGAGGCCGAGAGCCGCGCGACCGATCTTTCCGCTCGCGCCGAGGCGGCCCAGAACCGTGTCGCGGCCCTGGCCGCGGAGGCTGGCCGTGCACAGGAAGCCCTTACGACGCAGCAGGCAGCCATTGCTGGCGCCGAAAGCCGCGCGCAAGCCGTGCGCGAGGCGATTGCGGCCGCCGAAGCCGGCCTTGCCGAACGGCAAGCGGCCCTGGCCGGGGCAGAGGCGCGGCTGGCGGAGCTCACGCGCTCGGCCGAGACAGCCGCGGGGCAATTGGGCGCCACCGAGACGCGCGCGGCCGAGATCACCAACGCGGTGACTGCGGCCGAGGCACGCCTGGCCGAGCTTCGCACTGCCACGGAGGCCGCTGGGGCCACCCTGACCGAGCGGCAGGCCGCGGTTGCGGCAGCCGAGGCACGCTTGGGCGAGGTGAACCCGCGCCTGACGGCAGCGGAGCAGGGCGCGGCAGAGGCGGCGCGGCAAGCGGCCGAGCTCGAAGCGCGTGCAACGTCACTCCGCACGCAAGTCAGCGAGGCGGATGCAACCCTGGCCGGCCGGCAGCAGGCGCTCGGCGAGACGGAGCAGCGTCTGACGGCCTTGCGTGAGGAGGCGAACAAGGCCGAAGCGGAGATCGCTGCCCGCCAGGCCGAGGCAGAGGCCGCAAGGACCCGCGCCGCAGAGGCAACCCGAGCCGTCGAGGAGGCCACCGCACGGGTCCGTGCCTTGGAAGGCAGGGCCACTGCATTACAGGCCGATGTCGCGGCGGCAACGACAGGGCTGGAGCGCCTGCGGGAGGAGGCAGGCGGGCTGGAACGCCAGGTCGCCGGCCGGCGCGAGGAATTGTCCGCGCTGGAGGCAGAGGCGGCTCGCCTGCAGGCTGCGCCGGGCGGCCAGGCCGGGGCAGGTGCCAGCGACGGGGCTGCGGGCGGAACGCCGCAGCCCTGATTGCCGCCCCGAAGCTGCCAGGCCCGCCTCCCCTATCCGGCACTCATTGAACCGGCGGGGCAGGCGGGCGAGCCGTGTGAGTAGCCAGGACGGCATCGGTATCGGCGTCGATCTCCTGCAATCTCACCTCATAGCCCCAAAGCGCGGCGGTATAGGACAGCGTCGCCTCGGCATCACGCCGCGCTAACAGCCGCCCGGGCCTGGTGCGGTGCTGCAGCATCAGTCGGCGGTCACCGGCCAGATCGACATCCACCACCTGCACGTCAGCATCGCTCTCGGCGGGATCATAGCTTTGCGCCAGGCTGCGGCGAATGGCCCGGTAGCCTGCCTGATCGTGAATCGCGTCAACCAGCAGAGTCGCCTCCGCCGTGTCATCGAGCAGCCGGAACATGCGGAACCGCCGCATCACCGCGGGTGAAAGATACTGGAGGACGAAGCTCTCATCGCGAAAATTCGCCCAGGCGTAGCGCAGCGTGCCGAGCGGATCCCCATTGCCGGCGATATCAGGAAACCAGGCACGGTCCTCATCGGTCGGCTCCACGCACATGCGCTCAATATCGCACATGACCGCATAACCGAGGGCATAGGGGTTGAAGCCGTTCGCACCGGCCGGATGGTCGAAGCCGGGCTGCGTGATCACGTTGGTGGTGGAATGGAGGACTTCGAGAAAGGCGGCATCATCGATCTGCCCGGACTCGTGCAACCGGGTCATGATGCGCTGATGGACCCAGGTGGCGCAGCCCTCGTTCATCAGCTTCACCTGCGGCTGCGGATAGAAATACTGCGCGATGAGCCGCACGATGCGGATGATCTCGCGCTCCCAGGGTTGCAGCCTCGGTGAAACCTTCTCGATGAAGTAGAGCAGGTTTTCCTCGGGCAGGCCGAGGATGCGGCGCCGTTCGCCGACCGGGTCCATGCCGGCCGCCGGGCGGCTGCCTGGGATCGTGCGCCAGAGATCGTCAAACACGCGCTCATTGTACTCGCGCCGTTCACGCTCGCGCTTCTGGTCCGCCTTCAGGTTCAGCGGATGAGCGCCACCGTGCCGGTGCACGCCGTGGCGCGACAGCGCATGCGCGGCATCCAGCACGCGCTCGACCGCGGCCGTACCATGCCGGTCCTCGCAACTCGCAACGTAGGACCGGGCAAACTCCAGGTAATCGAGAATCGCCGAGGCATCCGTCCATTGGCGGAACAGGTGGTTGTTGCGGAAAAAGTGGTTGTGGCCGAATGCCGCATGGGCAATGACCAGCGCCTGCATCGTCGCGGTATTCTCCTCCATCAGGTAGCTGATGCAGGGGTTCGAATTGATGACCACCTCATAGGCCAGGCTGGCATGCCCACTGCGATAGCTGCTCTCATGCTGCAGGAAGTGCTTGCCATAGGACCAGTGCCGATAGGTCAGCGGCATGCCATGCGCCGTATAGACGTCGAGCATCTGCTCCGAAGTGATCACTTCGATCCGGTTTGGATAGACCTCAAGCCCGAGTTCGTCACAGGCGATGCGCTCGATCGCGTCATAGCTGCGCCGCAGGGTGTGAAAGTTCCAGTCGGTGCCCTTGTAGAGCAAGGATGGCTGCATCGTCGCGCCCCTCAACCCGCTGCCACCTTGCGCCCGAACAACTCCCGGAACACGGGGAAGATATCGCGGCGTTCAGTGACGCGGCGCATCGCCAGGCGTGGCGCACGGTGCGACAGGGGCTCGTAGCCACGCCAGACATCGGTCGGGCCACGGATCATCGCCGTTGAGGCCGTCACTTCGATATAGGCGAAGTGCTGCACCAAAGGCAGAATGTCATTCTCCAGTATCGCAACGGCCCGCTGGGTGTCGGAACCGAAATTATCTCCATCCGAGGCCTGCGACGCATAGATGTTCCAGGAATCCTGCGGATACCGCTCGCGTTGAATGCGGACCATCTCGGCCAGCGCTGTCGAGACCACGGTGCCGCCAGTGCGCGGGTCGGTGAAGAAGGTCTGCTCGTCAACTTCCTCCGCAGTCTCGGTATGCCGAATGAACACCAGCTCGACGCGCTTGTAGCGGCGTTCGAGAAAGACATGCAGCAGGAGGAAGAAGCGCTTGGCGATGTCCTTCATCTGCTCGGACATCGACCCGGACACGTCCATCAGGCAGAACATCACTGCGCGCGCCGCCGGCTTCGGCGTCTGCGCGTAGCGGCGGTAGCGCAAATCCACCGGATCGATCCATGGCACCCTCGCCAGGCGCTGCAATGCCAGGGCCAGCTCGGCGCGCAGCATCCTCAGCCGCCCGGGATCTTCCCCACTCTGCTCCAGCAGCGCTATCTCGGACTCAATATCCAGTATCTGAGCCGACTTCGGCCGGCGCAGACCGATTCGGCGCGCCATCGATTGCCGCATGCTACGCGCCATGTCGATCTGCGATGGCGATCCGTCGATGCTGATGCCCGCGCGCACCGGCGTCGTGACCTCGGTGGCGAGGATCTGGTTCTTGACCAGGTCCGGCAGTTCGAGATCCTCGAAAAAGAGGTCGAGGAACTCGTCACGGGTCAGCACGAAGCGGAAGCCGTCCTCGCCCTCGCCATCACCCTGCCCGCTGCCACTGCCTCCTCCGCTGCCCCCGCCGCCACCGGGTGGCCGTGACAAACGGTCACCTGTCGAGAACTCGCGGTTTCCGGGCAGCACCAGCTCTCGTTGGCCATTCGAGAAAACCGTATGGAAGCTCGGCTCATGCAGCGAGTCGGAAGGGATCGTCACCGCTTGGTCGTGCCCGACCTCCCGCAATGTCCCCTGGTCGACAGCCGTGCGCACGGCCCGCAACACGGCAGCGCGGGCACGTGCCAGGACTCGCTGGCGGTTCTCCAGGTTCTTGCCATGTGGATTGGGCCGGCGGTCGATGATATCCAAGGCGGCGTGCTCAGGCGGATTGCTTCACGCGCATGTACCACTCGACCAGCCGGCGCACCTGGCGCTCCGTGTAGCCGCGCGACACCATGCGGGCGACGAAATCGTTGTGCTTCTTCTCCGTCTCGTTGTCCTTCTTTGAACCGAAGCTGATTACCGGCAGCAGGTCCTCGACCTGGCTGAACATGCGCTTCTCGATGACCTCGCGAATCTTCTCGTAGCTCGTCCAGGAAGGATTGCGCCCCGCATTGGCGGCACGGACACGCAGGGCGAACTTCACCACCTCATTCCGGAAATCCTTCGGGTTCGCGATCCCGGCCGGCTTCTCAATCTTCGTCAGCTCGGCATTGAGCAGTTCCCGGTCGAGCATCTGGCCGGTGTCGGGGTCCTTGAAATCCTGGTCCTCGATCCACGCGTCAGCATAATCCAGGTAACGGTCGAACAGGTTCTGGCCGTAGTCGCCGTAACTCTCCAGATAGGCTTTCTGGATCTCGTTTCCGATGAACTCGGCATAGCGGGAGGCAAGCTCATTCTTGATGGTGGCGAGATAGGCCGCCTCCGTCTCCGGCGGGAATTGCTCCCGCCGGATCGCCTGCTCCAGCACATACATCAGATGCACCGGATCAGCGGCCACCTCGTTCGAGGAGTGATTGAAGGTCGCCGACAGCACCTTGAAGGCGAAGCGGGTGGAAATGCCGTCCATGCCTTCGTCAACGCCCGCGGTGTCGCGGTACTCCTGCATGGTCCTTACCTTGGGATCGGTCTCGCGGATGTTCTCGCCGTCATAGACCCGCATCTTGGCGAAGGGGCGCGAGTTGGCATGCGGCTTCAGGCGGGACAGCACGGCAAACCGGGCCAGCATCTCCAGCGTATGGGGCGCGCAGGGGGCGTCAGCCAGCGCGGAGCCGCTGATGAGCTTCTCGTAGATCCGGCTCTCCTCGGTAACGCGAAGGCAGTAGGGAACCTTGACGACGCTCACCCGGTCCAGGAACGCCTCGTTCGTGCGGTTGTTCCGGAAGCTCTGCCACTCCGCTTCGTTCGAATGCGCCAGCAGGATGCCCTGGAACGGAATGGCGCCAATATTCTCGGTCCCGATATAGTTGCCTTCCTGGGTCGCGGTCAGCAGCGGGTGCAGCATCTTGATCGGAGCCTTGAACATCTCCACGAACTCAAGGATGCCCTGGTTGGCGCGATTCAGCCCGCCGGAGAAGCCGTAGGCATCCGGGTCATTCTGGCTGAAGCTCTCCAGCTTGCGGATATCGACCTTGCCTACCAGGGCGGAGATGTCCTGGTTGTTGTCATCGCCAGGCTCGGTCTTGGCGATCGCGATCTGCTTGCGGCGGGACGGGAATATCTTGACCACGCGGAAGCTCTCGATGTCACCACCCGCTTCGTCGAGCCGCTTGAGTGCCCAGGGGCTGGGGATGCCAGTCAGCACACGCCGGGGAATGCCGTAGCGCTCCAGCAACATGTCGCCCATCGTGTCGGGATCGAACAGCCCGAGCGGGCTTTCGAAGACGGGGCTGAGCTCGCTCCCGGCCTTGAGCACATAGATCGGCTCGCGCTCCATGAGCAGCTTCAGTCTCTCTCCAAGGGAGGACTTGCCACCGCCGACGGGACCGAGCAGGTACAGGACCTGCTTGCGCTCCTCGAGACCCTGCGCGGCATGGCGGAAGAATCCGACGATCCGCTCGATCGTCTCCTCCATCCCGTGGAAGTCGGAGAAGGCGGGGTAAACACGCACAGTCCGGTTGAGGAATATCCGTCCCAATCGCGGGTCACGGGAGGTGTCGATGATCTCCGGCTCGCCGATTGCGCGAAGCATTCGCTCCGCCGGGCTCGCATAGCATTGCGGATCACCGCGACATGCTTCCAGATACTCAGAGAAGCTCATCTCCGCCGCGCGTGTGCGATCACGCAGGCTGGCATGTAACGCGAAGATGTCGTCCGGCCTATCTGTCAAGACATTCTCCCTGAGCACCGAGGAGGCAGCAGGTTCCAGCCTGACGCTAGCTGTTCCGAGTCTCCACCGGTGCAGTTGTCTCTCCTCACACCTCCGTCGGCGGTTCCGCACCGCGTTCGGCGGCTTCACGGGAGCCTAGCGTAGTAGCCTTGGCGTCTGCACCAAATTCTTTAGTCGTCAGCAATATTGAGAGTGCACGTAGGTTGCTCCTTGCCTGATCAGGGGCCGTAAGATTGAAAGAGATCCGACATAGGTTGGTTTCGTGTAGCGTCCATGCCCTGGCCGCACCATCTCCGAACTAAACGCTTTTGGCCAAGTGAGGTTCTGTATCAAACCCGCCGCAGCACGCCTCTCGGCTGCGGCAATCTTTGCCTTGGGGGTAGGGCGCCCCTCGTCCAGCACACCTCTCGTGCCAGTGCCTTCGCCATGGCCGGATCAGCGATCGCGGCCGATGCCAAAAGCCCTTCGTTCATGCCCTGTGCGGACCTACAGTGCCTTCCCCCGGATCAGGCATCCACGAGAGGCCCCCATGCTCCTCCATACAGCCCATCGCGGGCGCCGCGTCGTCCTGTTGGCGGGTGGAGCCGCCTTCCTGTGGGCGGTGCGCCGGGCAGCGGCACAGCCCGCCGCGAAATCGCGGATCGGCGTCATCGGCTCTGGCCGGCTTGGCGGCACGGTGGGAACGCTCTGGGCCAAGGCGGGGCACCCGGTCCTCTTCTCATCCCGCCACCCGGAGCGGCTCAGGGAACTGGTCGAGGCCGCAGGACCGAATGCGCGCGCCGGCACCCCGGCCGAGGCGGCAGCCTTCGGCGAGGCGGTGCTCGTCGCGGTACCCTATGGTGCGCTGCCGGATGTGGGGCGGGAGCTGGGTGCTGCGCTGCGGGGCAAGGTCGTGCTGGATGCCTGCAACGCCGTCGTGGCGCGCGACGGCGCGGTGGGGCAGGCGGCGATCGAGCGTGGCATCGGCCTCGCCTCGGCGGGCCACCTGCCTGGCACGCGTCTCGTGCGGGCCTTCAACACGCTGGGATCCCGCGTTTTGGCCGAGCAGGCCCATCGGACGGGGGCTCCCGTCGCAATCCCGATCGCAGGCGACGATCCGGCCGCATTGGAGGTCGCCTCAGCCCTGGTGCGCGACGCGGGCTTCGAGCCCGTCGTGGTCGGGCCGCTGGCGCGGGCCTCGGACTTCGCCATGGGGGCGCGGGGCTATGGCCAGACGGTAACGGCGCCGGAACTGCGCCGGATCCTCGGCCTTCCCTCATAGCCCGCAGCCGGCATGCCTGTTCGCGGAACACTGCCGAGGCTGGCCGGACGCCCGCAAAGGCGCCTGAGTTGAAAAGGATCACCGAATGGATCTGCACCTCTCGGCCAAGATGGCCGTCGTCACCGGGGCATCGAAAGGCATCGGCCGCGCGATCGCCTTGGGCCTGGCGGCAGAGGGCTGCAGCCTCGTCCTGGTGTCCCGCGACCGGGAATCCCTCCAGGGTGTGGCGAACGAGATCGCCGAGCGGATCGGGGGATCGGTCCGGGTCATCCCGGCCGATCTCTCCCGCCAGTCCGAAATCGAGAGGCTTGCAGCCGAGATCGGCGAAGTTGACGTCCTCGTGAACAACGCCGGCGCCATTCCTGCCGGCAACCTCCTCGAGGTCGGTAACGACCCCTGGCGCGCCGCGTGGGACCTGAAGGTGTTCGGCTATATCAGTCTCAGCCGGGCCCTGTATCCCGCGCTCAAAGCGGCGCAGGGCGTGATCGTCAACGTCATCGGCGCCGCGGGGGAGCGGATGAGCCCGGACTACATCGCGGGAAGCACTGGCAATGCAGCGCTGATGGCATTCACCAGAAGCCTCGCGATCGGGGCGGCGAAGGACGGCATCCGCGTCGTCGGGATCAATCCCGGGCCGGTCGCGACCGACCGCAACGAGCTTCTGCTCAGGGCACGCGCCCGGAAGGAATGGGGCGACGAGGAGCGCTGGCGCGAATTCCAGTCCAGCATGCCTTTCGGCCGCGCCGCCACCGTCGAAGAGATCGCCAGCGCGGCGGCTTTCCTGGCATCGCCACGCTCCAGCTACACATCCGGCACGATCCTGACCATCAATGGTGCGCCAGGCTAGGAACCCTGAGCCACAAGCCTCCGCCGCCCTGGACGCTGGAAAAACGCAAGCGGGATGCGGCAGAATGGCGTCCGGAGCCCCCATCATCCCGCCTCATCCGTTAGACCTACGGCGAGGCAGTTCCCGATCGGAACGCTTCTCGGTCTCGCACGAAACGAAGGAGGACGAAGCATGCACCGTCGCATCTTTCTCAGCCTGACCGGAGCCGCCCTTGCCACGCCCGCCTTGCTGCGGGCCGGGCCAGGCGCCGCCGCAACGCCCACGCCATCCGGCTTCCGGGTCACATGGTTCGATGCCAGGTCGCCGGGCAGTGGCCGCGTCGGTTCCCGCGACATCACCGCCGCCGGCGATGGAACCTTCTGGTTCTGCGGCCAGCGGAATGGCACGCTGAACCGGCTCGATCCCAAAACCGGAGCCATCCGGGCGGTGGCACTGGGCCAGGGTGCCGCACCCCACGGCGTGATCCGTGGCCCGGACGGAGCTGCCTGGGTGACGGAAGGCGGCCAGAACGCCATCGCCCGAGTCGATCCCGCGGATCATCAGGTCCAGCTGTGGCGCCTTCCCGAACGCTTCGCCAATGCGAACCTGAACACGGGCGTTTTTGATGACCAGGGCAGGTTCTGGTTCACCGGCCAGAACGGCGTGCTGGGCCGCTTCAAGCCGGCATCGGAGCAGATGCAGGTTTGGGAAGCTCCGCGCGGCCCCGGCGCCTATGGGATTGCCCGCACGGCGCAAGGCGGGATCTGGTACGTTTCGCTGGCGGGGAACCACTTGGCGCAGATCGAGGATCTGGAAACCGCACGCGTCCGGATCGTGGAGCCGCCAACGCCAAACCAGGGCGCGCGGCGCGTTTGGCCGGACAGGCAGGGGCGGCTCTGGATCAGCGAATGGAACAGCGGCAACGTCTCCATGCACGACCCGCGCGATGGATCCTGGAAGGTCTGGCGCCTGCCGGGCCAGCGTCCACGCGCCTACTCCGTATGGGTCGATCCCAGCGACAAGGTCTGGCTCACCGACTTCTCGGCGAATGCGATCGTCCGGTTCGATCCTTCCGACGAGAGCTTCCTCCCATTCCCCTCCGACCGCGCGAACGCCAATGTCCGGCAGATGGATGGAGTTGCCGGGGAAGCCTGGGGCGGCGAAAGCGGAACCGACCGGATCGTGCGGATCGAATACGGTCTGTGACCCGGCTCCTGCTGCCGGCCCTGCTGGCCGTCACGGCACCAGCCGTGGCGCTGGAAGGCGATGCGGTGTTCAGGGCGCGCTGCGCCTCCTGCCACGCCGCAACGGCGGGGGCGCCGCGTGGCGCAGGTCCAAACCTCGGCGGTCTGATGGGCCGGCCGGTCGGCGGCGACCCGGGCTTCGACTACTCACCGGTATTGGAGGCGGCAAGGCAGGCAGGGGAGACCTGGGACGCGCCCAGGCTTGAGCGCTTCCTCGCTGACCCGGAGGAAATGTACCCCGGCCTCTGGATGGGCGGGAACGGCCTTCGTCTCGCATCGGAGCGCGCGGCCGTCACGGCATTCCTCCAAACCGCGAGATAGGCCGCTCCGGGAACAAACCATTCCCCGAAGCGGCACGCTGGATTGACGCGTCCCACCCCTGCCCCGTGGCCCGGCCGTCAATAACCTCCCGCATCAACCTTCGCTGGCGATCCCATACTCTCCGCCTCGGCCCGGAGCAGGCGCCGGCGGGCCAGAGATCGCATCAGGCGCGACACCCCGAAGGTCCAGGGCTCGCAGGCATCGGTCGAGCGCATGCGGTTGGCCAGCGCGCCGAGCTTCGGCGCGGCGATGGTGACAATATCGTCCATTGCATGGGTAAAGCCCTTGCCCGGCGCGCCGCGATCCTCCACCGGCGCGAACATCGTCCCGAGGAAAAGCACCGCGCCATCGGGGTACTGGTGGTGCGGGCCGATCATCTGCCCCACGAGATCCTCGGGATCGCGGCTGATCT
>DATCMG010000483.1:0-16436 GCA_036563555.1 Roseomonas sp.
GGGATAGACAAAGGCGGTCTGCGCGCCGTCTGCCACGTAATGCACGCGCGGCGCGACGTCGCCGATGCGGATATGCTCGGCCATCAGGATTCTCCAGTTCTGCCGCGGGGGCGTGTTCGTTTCAGTCGAGCAGGCTTTTCACGACGCGGCCGAGACCCTGCCCCGCGCGCACCCAGTTCGTGAGGGAGCTGTCCTGGTCCAGCAGCGATTTGCGCCCGGCGGAAAGCCGCGCCGCATAGGTCGCGTCATCCGTGTCCTGCGCTTCCCGCGCGACCGTCCGCAGCCCCGCGGTCAGCGCCGCGCCGGATCCCTGGTCCGGGTTCACGCCGCCAGCCGCCAGTCGCGCGCGGGCGGAGGCGATGCTGCGGTCCAACGCGCGCTGGCGCTCGGCCGCGTTCTGCGTGGCCTGAACCGCCAGGACCTGCTGCTGCGCTTCCTGCTGAGCCTGCGCATTCTGCTGCTGGATCTGCGCGTTCTTCTTCTGCCGCTTCGCATCCTGGCTCTGTGCGTAAATGGAGGCGCCGGTGGCGGCGAGCGTTACAACGGGGGCAAGCTGCGCCATCAGTCGGTCGTCCTCGTCTCGGTGGTGACGGAAAGCAGGGTGAAGGGCAGCGGCGCGTCGCCCTCGATGCGCCAGAGCGGCGCGAGCGAATCCCGCCGCCAGCCGAGGCCGCGCAGCGTCACGTCGCCAGTGAAGTCGGGCGGCGCCGCGTCCAGCATCGGGGTATCCAGCCGCCGGAAGGGCACGGGCCGCGTCCCCCTTCCGGTATCGACGGACAGCGCACCGGTTTCGATCAGCCGGAAGGTGATGGATACGAGCCGCACCGGTCCCATCCGCGCACCCGCGGCAGAAACCGTCTCGGGCGGCATCGGCTCCACCAGATGGGCAAAGGGCAGCCCCGCTTGCACGACCGCGGCGGCAGGGTCGATCTCGATCGCGCCACCCACCACGGTCGCCATCTCCCGAGGCGCGCCATCCGCTAGCACCGCGACCCCGCGTCCCTCCAGATGGCCGAGCCCGGACCAGCCCATGACAGCGGCATCCAGGCGCAGAGAGTCATCGAAGCGTTCCAGCCGGAAGCTCCCCGCGCGCTCCACCACCGCATAGACCGTGCCCTCCATCTCCGCGAGGGAGCGGAAGGCGCCATCGGTTTCCTGCCGGGTCCAGCCCGTCACCCCTTCGGCACGGTAGATCGTCAGTGTCGCGAGGCTGCCATCCGCCATGGCCAGATGCAGCAATCGCCGGCGCCCATCATAGGCCATGGCCACCGGCGACCGGATCAGGTGCCGCGCCACCAGCGCCAGGTCGTCCGCCTGATAGGCTTGCTGCAGCTCCGTGTAGGAGAATTCATGCACCGCACGGCCCGATCGCGCCGCGAAGACCGTCGCCCCATCCACGTCGAGGGGCGGCACGCTGCGATCCGTCAGCGACCCCACACGGGTCTGCCGCGTCACCTGGATGGAGGCCGGCGTCAGCGGATCGCCGCTGACCATCCACTCCGCCCCCGAGGTGAAGACCTGCAGGTGCCGCCCCGCGAAGACCGCGCGGATGGCGTTCAACTGGTCGGAGACCAACGCGAACTCGATCGCCTGATCGTCCAGCCCCTCGCCAGGGTCGAAATCCTCGAACTGCGCCGTGCGAGAGAACCACAACCGGTTCGGCAGGTCCCGCGCACCTCCCAGCACCAGCCGCCCCTGGTGAAAGCAGGCGGTGACCGGCCAGCCATGCGCACCGCTGAAGGCGGACTCATCCCAGTCCGTCATGGCATCCGGCGAGGCAAGCGTGTCCACCACATCCGCCGTGACGGTGGCGGCGGTGTTCACCGCGGTGACAACCAGGCGCTTACCGCGGATGCGGAGCTGCGCACCGACATGCGCCGGCGCGAACACATCGGCCGAAGCGGTGGCCGTCACCGTCCCCGCCGTGCCGCTCGGCGTGATCGAGACCGAGGCGGGCACATGCCGGAAGAACGGCTCCGCGGCAAAGACGAAGGGCGTGACGGATCACGCTCCGCCATCCATCCGGCGCACGACCTGCGGCCGCATCCCAGGATGCAACAGCAGCAGCATGCTGGCATTCTGCGTGAAGGCGATCTGGGGCAGCATCGCAGCTGTCCAGATTCCGGGCAGTTCGGCCACCACCGCATCGCCCCGGAAGATCCGCACCGCGTTGTGCAGCAGCACCAGCAGATAGGTCTGCTCGGTGCTAACCTCGAAGGGGATCAGCCGCGCCACACCGGGCAGCATGGCCAGATGCCGCAGCCCCGGGCGGCGCTGAATGCCGCCCGTTGGCTGAATGATGACGTTGCGCAGCCGCATCGCCCCATTCGCCCAGGCCGGCACATCGCCCCGCCCGAGCAGCTCCGGCGCCAGCTCGCCGGCTGTGAAGGCGGTCTTGGCTCGCCTGATGATGGGCATGGCGATCAACCCCTCACGCCGAGAAGGGGAAAATCCTCGATGCCACGGGACGTCTGCTGCTGGCTGTCGGTCAGCCGCGCCTGGCGCAACTCGCCTTCCGCGATCCGGTGCAGCATTTCGGCGCGCGACGTGTGCTCCGTCAGGGGAAGGCAAAACTCCGCCGCCAGGCGCGAGACGAGAGCAGCGGCGAAGAAGGGCGGGAACTCGCTCTCCACCGGGCGGAACACATAGGTGAGCATCACCTGAGGGGCATCGGCATGCAGCCGCCCCTCCTGGATGCGGTAGGCCGTACCGCGCCCGCGACCTCTGCCGGCCGAGATGACGCGCAGCAGGTCCGCGGGAAGCTGGAAGGCATTGGCCATATCGGCCACCGGCACCGCCTCCAGGCGGTTCAGCTCCATCTGCCCCGTGGCGAAAGACCAGGGATGGCAGGAGAGCAGCGCGTCCCGCGTACCCGGATAGAGATTGGCTGCCAGCTCCGCCTCGGCCGTCCCCTCCTCAAGGGAGGCGATCGGCTGCGCGCCAAGTTTGAGCAGCGCGCGCGAGCAGAGGGCGAGGGCGGAAAGCGCCATCGGGTCGATGCTCCCTGGATAGGATTGGAAAAAGGGGGCGCGGGGGCCGGCGCCGCTGTGGCCGCGAACGTCGCGCCATGGCTGGCGCGGAACAGGCGGCCCGTCACGGTCAGCCGGCCCCTCGCGCGGCGCGCACCGCTCCGGAGGCTGGCGGCGCGCGCATTATCTGGTCGATCAAGCCTGGACCGCGCGCGACGAAAGCTCGCCGCGCGCGGTCCCGTTCGCGCGCTCAGGTCGCGCGGATTCGCATCACTCTGCGGCGCGCATCCGCACGATGCCCGTGTCGTCGATCAGCACGGCGCCCTGGCTCATCATGTTGTTGACGAAATGCGCCGCGCGGTCGCCGTGCCAGGTGATGTCGGTCATCACATCCTGCGCCACCGCATGGCCGATGGCGGTGCGATGATAGAAGTAGCAGAAACGCAGATTGCCGCTCTTCGTCAGGCCGGAATGCGGCATCCACAGCGCGCCGAGCCAACGCTTCGCCTGCATGCCCTTCCAGGGCAGGTCGGCATCGCCGACATACTGGGCATTGGCGAATTCCTCGATCTGCAGAAGCTGGCTCCACTGCTTCCAGCCCACAACCGCGAAGCGATTGCCGTCATCCGGAACATCGGCGGCACCAAGCTTCTCGAAGGCCAGAAGCACCTTCGCCTTGGTCAGCCCGTCCGTGTCGGTCGTGCCGGCCGCGGTGCCCACCGCCTCCTGCGTCGCGGTGTCGAGGGCCGCGATGATCAGCTCGTCGGTCTTGCGGCCCAGCGCATAGGCGCCGGCATTCGCCACCACCGCACGCTCATCGACATTGCTCTTGATCTCGTCGAGCTTATCGACCCACTCGCCCGCATAGTAATCCTGCAGAAAGCACTCGATCGCGGAGTAGTCGAGATTCATCACAGGCACGACGCCGTTGCGCGCCTTGGCCGCCGCCGTGCCCTTGCCGACACGCGGAAAGACGGTGGAGGCGCCGTGCACGCCGGTCTTGGAACGCACCGTGGGGCGCAGCTTGCTGCCCTGGCGTTGGAAGGCCTCATGCACCTCGGCCTGGAACTGCTTGACGAAAGCCTGGTCGATCGTGGCGGACACGCGTGTCCTCCTTCGGAAATGGGTTGCGGCACGGGGTGGATGCGGCCACCCGGTTGGCGCGGCGCCATCCCGCGATGGAATGGATCCGGGGCCGGGCGGCACGCGGAACGGCACGCGCCCGCCGCGGCCCTCGCGGGCCGGGCGGGTTGGTCGCGCCGGAAGGGGTGGAACGAAAAAGGCCCTGTCCGCCGGGCGGACAGGGCCTATTCGGAAAAGAGGACGGGGGCGGGCGGCACCAGGGGGAAGTAGGGTGCCACCCGCCCCCGTAACCGGTCCGCACGAGGGGGGATGCGGGACCGGTAGCGAACGAGGGCCACCCCTTGGGGGGATGCAGTCGGTGACCGCCCGTCGCAGTAGGACATCGGAAAAACGCGAGTCCCCGACTCAGGTTTCAGGAAGTTAGCGCGAATTCCTGAAACTCAGGATGAGACTGCCCCATCATCCTCCCGTGAGGCGGCGGAACCCGTCCGTCACTCGCTTCACGAAATCCGGTTCGCGGGACCGCCAGTAGCGCGGATCGCGCATCATGCGTCGCAGAGCGGCCTCATCCATGCCCTCGGGCGCCTCCGCCCGGCGGACCAGGGCAGGTTCGCCCTTCTCCATCATGCGGTGCAGCGCGATCACCCCATCCGCCGTGGTGGAGAGTGCCGTCACGACCTCGTCCGGCAGGTTGGCACGGCCCCAGGCAGCAAGCTGCTTCGCCATGCGACGGAACCGCTCCTCCCCGCCGAACTCGCTCCGCAATCGGTCGCGCTGGCGTTCCGCCTCGAACTGGGAAGCCGCCTCGGCCACGATCGGCAACAGCCGCTCCGCCGCCAGATCATATACGAGCTGCACCTGGGGCGGCGTGAAGCCTGCACGGTGCAGCGCGGCATTGATCTCGGGATCGGGCCCGACCAGCTCGTGCTTCGGCTCCACCGCATATTCCTCGGCTGTGTCCGGAACACCCATCGCGCGGCGGAAGCGTAGCAACTCCTCCTCCGGCGCGTCCTCACCCGGCGGGGCGAAGCGCGCGGAGAGCTTCTTCTCCAACTCGCGATAGGACTTCAGCAACGCATCGACGCGCAATGCGCCACGCTCGGCGTCCCAGAACTTCTCCGGCACCTCCTCCGGCCGCTCGGGCCGGGCCGGCGCCTCCCCGGGGGCCTCGGGCGTGTTCGGCTCGATTTCCAGCAGGTTCTCGCTCATGCGCTGGGGTGCTCCTGAATGGGCGCCAGGATGGCGCTGGGCGCGGAAAGGGTGCGGGCGAGGTGCCGCGCAGCGGCGGGAAGATCGACGACGCCCGAGGCCGCCGGCCCGAGCGCCGCCACGGCCTGGAGGAAGAGCAGCGTGTTCGCCGCATCCGCCCGCCCCTGCACGCGGGCGAGCGGCGACTGATAGGCAATCCGCGCCTCCTGCCCGTCGAGCAGGATGGGCGGCACCTCCCCACGGCGACGCAGGATCGAGAGGCAGCGCGCCACCAGCGGCGTCAGCAGCTCCGCCTGCAGCCGCCCATAGGTGGCGCCGAGCAGCCGCGACGTCTCCGCGCTGCGCTCCAGCACCTCGGTTGCCGTCATGTTGGCGCGCTGCGGCGCCGAGAGGCGGTCGGCCAGCAGCGCCGCGCGGATCCGCGCCCGCATATCCGAGAGCACGAGCTGCGACACGTCGAAGGACCCCGGCGCCGCCAGCGGCGTCAGCCCCGATGATCCCACGGCCTTCGGGATGATCGCCCCTGGCTCCAGCCGTACCGTCGCCGGGTTCAGCACGCCGTCATCATCGGCCTGCCAGATGCCGGTCGCGGCGATGGAGGCGTTCTTCAGCACCAGCTCCACCACCTTGTTCGCGGTGCGGATGTCCGGCAGCGCCTTCATCACCGGGCCGCGCCCATAGGTCTCGCCCGGCGCCTTCATCCAGCGAAAGGCCAGGAAGGGGCATTCCTCGAACCGCCCTTCCGCGAGGGGAACGGCGCGGCCGTCCCGCTCCAGCACCGCCGCGAAATGCGGTCCGCCGAAGCCCGGCCACACCGCCTCGATCACCTTATGCGTCGCCTCGGGATCATCCGCGCGGAACAGGTCAGCCGGCAGCACAGCGCCGGGATAGCGGGCGGCAATGGCATCGGCGCCCATCCGCACCAGCCGGAACACGGTATCGAGTCGGCCAGAGGCGCCCTCCTCCAGCACCGCCTCACGCAGCGGCACCGCGGTGAAACGCAACGCGGAGGCCTCGCCGGGCGGCGCCTCCTCAACCAGCACCACGCCGGTGCCGGCTACCACCAGGTCCAGGAAGGACTGGTGCATTTCGAGCGCGAAGTTGGAGCGGTCCAGATGCTCCTGCAGCGTCTCCGCCGCACGCTCCAGCACACCGGCCAGCGCCGGGTCCGCAGCCTCATCCACGGGCGCCAGCCCGAACCAGCGCGACCAGGGCGGGGTTAGTTCCGCCAGCAGCGAGGCCGCCAGATTTTCCGCCGCATCGGCCGCCGTGCCGTCATGCAGCGCCGGGCCACCAGCGCCGGGGGTCGCGGCCAGCACATGGTCGTAGCAGTCCCGCCACACGCCCTCCCAAGGGCGGCGGCGGTCCAGCGCGCGCTCGGCGCGGGAGATGATTTCGTCGGGCGTCATGCCAGAACCCCTCCCTCGGGGTGCGGCGGGGAGGTGGTGCTGTCGCCCATGCGCCGGCTTGCTCCTGTCTACGGAATCCCCGCCCGGAAAAGACATAGGCCCGGCGCCGGAAGGATCCGGGCCAGGCCTGCAAGTTCAGGGGTGGGGGAGGAAGGCCACCAGGCGCAACTCGCCCGTTGACGAGAGAGGTTCTAGCCGGGCATTCCACGCTCGTCAAGAAAATTTTCCTCGTAAGAGAATTTTTTCTTCAAACGCCGGAACAGCCCATGCGGCGTCACGGCAAAGGGTGCTTCCGGCCCCAGGAGAGCGCGGCACAGCGACACGCAGGAGAAGGGCATAGCCCCAGGCCAGGCCCGCGCCGGCGCTCCAGGCACGAAGGGCCCCAGCACCCGGCATCCGGCCCGGCGCCAGAATCCCGGCAAATCGAAGCCCGGCGCCACGGGCAGCCGCGTGACCAGTAGCCGGCCCGAAAGCGGATCGAGCACCGTCCAGCCCGCGCCATCACCCAGCGCCGCGAAGCAGTGCCGGAATCCGGGCCGCAGCAGCCGCATCCAGCCCTGGTCCGCGCCACCGCCAAAGGCAATCCAAAGCGCCTGCGGGCAAGCCTCCACGACCCGCCGATGGGCGGCCCTTCCCCCATGCATGGCGCCGCCGCCCCGGTATTCCGGGACGGCGGCGAGCAGGTCGGGCGCCTGCACGGATGGTGCGGCGTTCATATCGATCAGAACCCCAGGATTACTTAGGAGGCGGCGCCGTGAAGGGCACCACGCCACCCGTTTCGGCGCGGGCCTCGGAACCCGCCACAATCCCCTTCATTCGCAACGGCCAGTCCAGCCGATCCATCGCCTCGCGCCACAGGCGGTGGTCGCCGCGCTCACGCGGGGAAGCCGGGTCGGGCGCCGTGCCGCGCTCCCCCCAGATCCGCATGATGCGGGCATGGGCCAGGTCGATCCGGCGCTGGCGGTAGAGCCGGTCCAGGCACTTCACCACGTCGTCCGGCTCGCAGGGGCGGCTCACCAGGCCGCGGCCGGAAACGATTCGCGCCCCATCGCGCCGGGCAATGAGGGCCGCCATGGTCCAGAACCAGGCCTCCTCGGCGTTATGAAAGGGCTGGACCTTCTCCAGACTTGAAACTGCAGGGGTTGTGGTGCGGAGCGCACCGGAAGCGGGAAGGGTCATCGGGGGCTGAGCCTCGCCAGTTGTGAACACAACAAGAACATCAACCCACAAGCTTGTGAACGTCAACCCGATTCTATGACCTAATTCCTGTTGATCAAAGATTAGACGCCTATATGATGAAGACATGCAGCACAGTGACATCTGGCGCGCGCTCGACGCGTTGGCGGCGGAGAACGGCCTCTCCGCCTCCGGCCTCGCCCGGAAGGCAGGACTCGATCCCACCGCCTTCAACCCGTCGAAGCGGATCGGCCCGGATGGCCGTGCCCGCTGGCCCTCGACCGAGAGCGTCGCCAAGGTTCTCGCCGCCACCGGCGCGGGAATGGACGAGTTCGCCAGCCTCATCACCGGCAATTTCCGCACCACCACCCGGCCGAGCCGCCGCATCCCCCTCATCGGTCTCGCCCAGGCCGGCAGCAGCGGCTATTTCGACGATGGCGGCTACCCCGTCGGCGGCGGCTGGGACGAGATCAGCCTGCCCGAAGTCGGCGATCCGAACGCCTATGCCCTCGAAATCAGTGGCGATTCGATGGAACCGGTGTTCCGGGACGGTGACGTCATCATCGTCTCCCCCAGCGCCCCGGTGCGCCGTGGCGACCGCGTCGTCGTTCGCACCAGGGGTGGCGAGGTGATGGCGAAGGAGTTGCTGCGCCAATCCGCCAAACGCGTGGAACTGGCCAGCCTCAACCCCGCCCACCCGAACTACAGCTTCGACCTTGAGGAGCTGACCTGGATGCACCGCATCGTCTGGGCCAGCCAATAGGCCAGCCCGGGCCAATCAATCCCCCGCGGCACCCGTCGAGAGCAGCCGCAACACGTTCTTCGGGTCCTGGTCTCCGGACAGCGCCATGACCAGCCCGTTCGGCATCGTCACCGACGCCATTCCGGCCTGCTCGTAAGCACGCAGCATACCCTGCCCTACCCCTGCGAAGGCGGGTGCCACGCCGGCGGCATCGCAGAGGTCACGGAAGCGCCAGATCGCGTTGATCCGCGCCTCCGGCGCCCCGGCCGGATCGCCCACCGCGACCCAAACCCCATTCAGCCGCCGGAAGGCGAAGCCTGCCCGTCCACCCTCCGCGAAAACCACCCCATCGGCATAGGGCGGCACCCGCGCCCCCAGGGCCATGAGCCGCGCCTGGGCCGATTCGTCGTAATCCTCGGCCCTGATCCGGGCCGGCCGCAGCAGCCGGAAGGCCGCGAAGAGCAGCAGCGCCACCGCCAACCCCACCGCGAAACGCAGCGGCGCCGGCGCCCCCTCCAGCAGAACCACTTCCCACCACGCCGCCGCCGCGAAGCGGCCCTCATAGGCAACCGTCGCGAGGGTCAACCCGCAGATCACCCCCGCGGCCAGCGCGAAGACGCGCGTCCCGGTCAACGGCTCCCCCGTCAGCCTTGCGTCCCGGTAGAAGGCGTGCCGCATGATCGCCAGGAACACCGCCGTGCCGAGATAGGCCACTGCAACCCACCAGGGATCGCCCCGTACCGCCAGGATCGCCACCCCATTCGCCAGCAGCAGCAAGCCGGCCCACCATGCCAGGCGGAGCCGCCGCAGCATTCCATAGGATACGACCAGCAGCAGCGACCCGACCACGGAGGCCGCGAACTGGCTCGCCAGCGCCGCCCATTCCCCGCCCCAAAGCGCGATGTCCGATCCGCGCGCCGGCAAGGCGCCCACGAAAAGCAGCACCACCCCGCCCAGACCGGACAACCCGGACAGCACCGGTACTTCCAGCGCACCCGTCACCCGCGTCTCGGCCTGCAACCGGCCCATCGCGGGCCGCCTCTGGCTCAGTTCGAAACCCGCGAAGAGAGCGCCTGCAAGAAACAGCGGCACGATGTAGTAGAAAAGCCGGAACAGCAGCACCGCCCCGATCACCTGGGCGGATGGCAGATAGGGCTCCAGGCTCAGCAGGATGAAGCCGTCGAACACGCCCAGCCCGCCCGGCACGCTCGCCGCCAGCCCGGCCGTATAGGCCGCGATGTAGATCCCCAGGAACTTCCAGAAGGTCAGGCCGGGCGCTTCGGGAAGCAGGCAGTAGAAGATCGCCGCCGTCACTGCCACGTCCACGCTCGCCAGCGCCACCTGCGCCATCGCCATGCGAAAGCCCGGCAGATCGATCTGGTGGCCGAACAGGGTGAAATGCGGCCACACCCGCGACAGCACGACATAGGCCGCGACGATCACCCACATCAGCACGCCGACGATCTGCGCGGCCCAGGCCGGCACCACCTCCCCCTCCCCCACCCAGGGCAGGACGGAGGGCTCAAGCACCAGCACAAGCCCGCCCAGCGCGAAGCCCCCCAAGCCAAAGGTGAGGGAGGTGAAGGCGATGACCTTGGCGATCTCGACCGGCGTCAGCCCCCAGGCCGCATAGAAGCGGTAGCGCACCGCCGCGCCCGAGACAGCCGCGAAGCCCAGGTTATGCGCCAGCGTGTAAGCGCAGAACGACGCCAACGATGTCCGCAGATAGGAAATCGGCTTGCCCGCATAGACCGAGCCTAGCCGGTCATAGATCGTCAGCACCGCATAGGCGATGAGCGTCCACCCGCCTGCGATCCAGAGCTGCCGGGCCGGCGTCGCCTCCAGGGCCAGGCCGATATCCGCCACCGAAAGATGGCGGAACTCCCGTTGCACGACATAAAGCGCGCCCACCAGCAGGATCAGCCCGAAGACGGTCGGGCCGTGCTTGCGGATCAGCGCCCAGTTCATACGGCGTTCGCGCTCGGCGACAGGGTGCCCTCGATCAGGGCGATGGTTTCGGCGATTCCGTAAAGCGCGACGAAGCCGCCGAAGCGCGGCCCCTCCTCCTGCCCCAGCAGCACCTGATAGATCGCCGCGAACCAGGCCCGCGACACGCCGGGCCGGGACGGATCCTTGCCCGGCTGCAGGAAGGGCTCCCGCCGCCCCGCGTCATAGACCAGGTCCTGAATGGCCCCGGGCCGCTCCGCAGCCGGAAGCGCCTCGATCCGGGCCTGGTTCTCCCGCAGCAGCGCGGCCAGGTGCAGCAGCGCCTCCCGCTCCGGCTCGGTCGCCGGCCGGAAGCGCTTCGTCGGCTTCACCATGTCGCGATAATAGGCGCTCGCCCGCTCCACCAGCACCGCCAGCATCGGCGAGGCCTCGGGCGTCGCCTCCGGCGCGTGCCGGCGCAGGTAGCCCCAGAGCATCTCCGGCGTTTCGGCATTGGCCGCGACGGCAAGGTTCAGCAGCAGGGTAAAGGTGATCGGGCTGCCCGCCCCGTTCGGCAGCACCCCGCCATGGATATGCCAGGCCGGATTCGCCGGATCGGCATTCGCCCGCAACTTCTCGACATTCGCCAGATACTCGTCGGTGGCACGCGGGATCACGTCGAAATGCAGCCGCTTCGCCCGCCCGGGCTGCTGGTACATGAACAAGGAAAGGCTCTCGGGCGGCGCATAGCGCAACCACTCCTCGATCGTCAGCCCGTTGCCCTTGCTCTTGCTGATCTTCTGCCCCTGGGCATCCAGGAACAGCTCATAGGTGAAGCCCACCGGCGGCTCCCCGCCCAGCACCCGGCAAATGGCCGAGGACAGCTTCACGCTGTCGATCAGGTCCTTGCCGGACATCTCGTAATCGACGCCCAGCGCGTACCAGCGCAGCGCCCAGTCGGCCTTCCACTGCGCCTTCACATGCCCACCCGTGACCGGCGTCTCGAAGCGCTCCCCCGTCTCCGGGTCTTGCCAGATGATGGTGCCGGCATCCGGCCGGGTTTCCTCGACCGGCACCTGCATCACGAGGCCGGTCCTGGGATGGACCGGCAGGAAGGGCGAATAGGTCGCGCGCCGGTCCGGCCCGAGCGTCGGCAGGATCACCCGCCGCACCTCATCATGCACTGCCAGCATCCGAAGCAGCGCCTGATCGAAGCGCCCCGAGCTGTAGTAGTCCGTGGATGAGGCGAACTCGAACTCGAAGCCAAAAGCCTCCAGGAAGGCCCGCAGGCGCGCGTTGTTATGCGCCCCGTAGCTCTCATGCGTGCCGAAGGGATCCGGGATCCGCGACACCGGCTTCCCCAGATTGGCCCGCAGCAGCTCCGGGTTCGGCACGTTATCCGGCACCTTCCGCAGCGCATCCATGTCGTCCGAAAAGGCCAGCAGGCGGGAAGGCAGCCCCGTCAGCCGCTCGAAGGCCCGCCGCACCCAGGTGGTCCGCGCCACCTCCCCGAAGGTCCCGATATGGGGCAGGCCGGAGGGGCCGTAGCCCGTCTCGAACAGCGCCAGCCCCTTGTCTTTGACCGAGGCCCGGTCAGCAACCTTCGTCGCCTCCTCGAAAGGCCAGGCGCGGATGTCGCGCAGGGAGGGATCGGCAGGGAGACGTTGCATGGCCGCGCCCACATGCCCCCGCGCCCCCGCGCGGTCAACGCGCGGGTATTCCTGCCCCCCATAACGCGCGTCTCGCATCCGGCCCCGCCACCTGTATAAACCCCACGCCACTCTGGCAGGGGAGGACCGTTCCAGGTCCGCCCCCCAACAACGCCTCGGAAGGATGGCAGGTCATGCGCGTTGGGGTTTTCGGTGCGACGGGCGCGGTCGGCAAGGAACTGGTGCAGGTCCTGGGGGATCGCGGCTACCCCGTGACCGAGCTGCGCCTCTTCGCCTCGACCCGCAGTGCAGGGATCCGAATTCCCACCCCCTTCGGGGAAAAAACCATCGAGGTCTACGACCCCGCCAACCCGCCGCGCCTGGACCTGGCCTTGCTCGCCGTCTCAGGCGACTGGTCCAAGGCCCATGCCAGGGAATTGGTCGCGGCCGGCGCCCTGGTAGTCGACAACTCCTCCGCCTTCCGGCTTGAGGACGATGTCCCCCTGGTGGTGCCCGAGGTGAATGCCGGCGCCGCCCATGGCGCCCGCCTGATCGCCAACCCAAACTGCACCACCGCCATCCTGGCCGTGGCCCTGGCCCCGCTGCAGCGCGAATTCGGCCTGAAGCGCGTGATCGTCTCCACCTACCAGGCCTCCTCCGGCGCCGGAGCCGAGGGCATGCAGGAGCTGGAGGAAGGTCTTCGCGAGGTGCTGGTGAATGGCGGCCAGGCGAAGAACAACGTTTTCCGCCATCCGCTGCCGATGAACCTCATCCCGCATATCGATAGCTTCCAGCCCAACGGCTACACGCGGGAGGAGATGAAGGTGACCTGGGAGACCCGGAAGATCATGGGCCTGCCGGACCTCCTGATCTCCTGCACTGCCGTCCGCGTCCCGACGCTGCGCGCCCAAGCGGAGGCCGTGACGATCGAGACCGAGCGCCCCATCACCCCGGAGGCCGCCCGCCGCGTCCTCTCCACCGCCCCGGGCGTGACGCTGGCGGATGACGTGGCCAATGCCGTCTATCCGATGCCGCTGACCGCCAGCGGCCGCTACGACGTGGAGGCCGGGCGCATCCGGTCCAACCCCGTCTTCGGCGATTGCGGCCTCGACCTCTTTGTCTGCGGCGATCAATTGCTGAAGGGCGCCGCCCTGAACGCGGTGCAGATCGCCGAGGCCCTGCCGGTCAAACTGGCGGCCTAAACCCGGCCAGCCGGAACAGCAAAGGGGCGGAGAGGCCGATGCCTCCCCGCCCCTTCTCTTTTGGCAGCCCCTGCAGGCGGGGACACCTGCCCCCGCCCGCCTCAACTCACCCGGCCAGGCTGCGCCCCGCCGAGCCCAGGTCCGCGAAGGCCTCGTCCAGCCGCTTCACCACACCCTTCTCACCGGCCCGCAGCCACTTGCGCGGATCGTAGAGCTTCTTGGTCGGCTTGCCGTTGGACGGATCGATCTGGTGGGTGAAGGCCACCGGGTTGGCCTGCACATAGGCGCCCACCGGCTCGGCGAAGGCGAACTGCGTGTCCGTGTCGATGTTCATCTTGAACACGCCATAGGACACTGCCTCGGTGATCTTGTCCTTCTCGGACCCCGAGCCGCCATGGAACACCAAGCTCATCGGCTTCGCGCCGCCGCCGAACTTGGCGGCCACCGCCTCCTGCGAGCCCTTCAGGATCTCAGGCCGCAGCTTCACATTGCCCGGCGCATAAACGCCATGAACATTCCCGAAGGAGGCCGCCACGGTGACATGGCCGATGGGCGAGAGCACCTCCCACGCCTTCAGCACATCCTCCGGCTGGGTGTAGAGATGCGCGTTATCAGCCGATTCCTCGAGGTCATGGCCGATCCCGTCCTCCTCGCCGCCGGTCACGCCCAGCTCGATCTCCAGGCTCATCCCCAGCGGCGCCATGCGCTTCAGCACGGTGGCGCATTCGGCGATGTTGACGTCCAGCGGCTCGGCCGAGAGGTCGATCATGTGGGAGGAAAAGAGCGGCTGCCCCGTCCGCTTCATATGCTCCTCGCCATGGTCGATCAGCGCGTTGACCCAGGGCAGCAGCGAACGGTCGGCATGGTCGGTGTGCAGCACGACGCAGACGCCATAGGCCTTCGCCACGGTATGCACATGCTGCGCGGCCGAGACGGCGCCCAGCACGCGGGCGGCAGCGGCATCCGGGCAGCCCTCGCCGCCGAAGAAACGCGCGCCGCCATTGGAAAGCTGGATGATGACGTCGGACTTGTTCTTCGCCGCGGCCTCCAGCACCGCGTTGATGCTGTTCGTGCCGACCACGTTCACCGCCGGAAGCGCGTAGCCGCCCGCGCGGCACGCCTCCAGAAGGGTCAGGTAGTCGGCGCCAGTGACGACGCCCGGCTTCAGCTTCGCGGCGGTTCCGGTCGGCGAGATATGGTTCACTCTTGGCTTCCTGCTCTGATTGGTCCGGAGTGGAGGATGGCCCCCTAATATACGGGCGATCCCGGCTCCCGAACCCTCACACCAAAATATCATGGAAATATGGCCGCGGGCTCCCCCCCGCGAACAAAGCGAGTATAGACCCGCCGATGCTCCCCGCATCGGCCACACCCCGCCTGCTGCTGCCTGAAGCCCCCGCCCTTGTCGCCGGCATCGGCCACGCCACCCTCGTGACGCCCGACGGCGAGATCGAGACCCTCCCGGCCAGTGCCCTCGCCCGCCGCCTCGCCGAATTGCCGCCCCCGCTCCTGGTCCACGCCCCCGCCACGGCACGGCGCCTGGGCCTTCCCCCCTTCCCCGTCGCCTTCGACCTCCTCGAACTCTTCGCCTTCGTCCTTCCCGCACAGCTCGCCGCCCCCACGCCGCGCGGCCTCGCCCTCGCGCTGGAACTGGACGCCCCGAAGGACGAGGAAGCCGCCGCCATCCTCCTGCCGGAGATCGCGACCACCCTCCTCCGCCGCCTCGCCGCCACGCGCCACGCGCCGCTGAACCGCGACGCCGCCCAACTCGCCGCCCGGCTGCGCGACGCCTCGGACTGGGTCTGGGCCCCGAGCCTCCTGGCCGCCCTCGGCCAACCCGATCCCCGCCCTTCCACCGACGCGCTGAAGGTCTGGCGCCGCCTGCCGGAATGGGAGGAATCCGCACCCCCCACCCCGCCCGCCTCCATCCCCGTCGCCCCCCTGGAAGCCCGCAAGCGCCTGGCCGAAATCCTGGGCGAGGATTCCGAACAGCGCCCCGCCCAGGCCGATTACGCCTCTGCCGCCTCCCTCGCCTTCGCCCCGCGGGAAGCCGAGGGCCATCCGCAACTCGTCCTGGCCGAGGCCGGCACCGGCACCGGAAAGACCCTCGGCTACATCGCCCCCGCCTCCCTCTGGGCCGAGCGCAACGGCGCCCCCGTCTGGATCAGCACCTACACCCGCAACCTGCAGCGCCAGATCGACCAGGAACTCTTCCGCCTCTACCCCGACCCGGAGGACCGCCGCCGCCACGTCGTCATCCGCAAGGGCCGCGAGAACTACCTCTGCCTCCTCAACCACGAGGAAGCGGTGAACGGCGCCATGCCCTCCCGCCTCCTGGCCCTGTCGCTGGTCTCCCGCTGGGCGGCCGCCACGCGTGATGGCGACATGCAGGGCGGCGACTTCCCCGGCTGGATCGCGGAACTCTTCCCCTGGGGCCATGTCGCCGGCCTCACCGACCGCCGCGGCGAATGCATCCACTCCGCCTGCCCCCACTGGCGCCGCTGCTTCGTGGAACACTCCATCCGCCGCGCCCGCACCGCGCGGCTGGTCATCGCCAACCACGCCCTGGTGATGATCCAGGCCGCCCTGGGCGGCGGCGAGGACCGCCCCGCCCTCCGCTACGTCTTCGACGAGGGCCATCACCTCTTCGACGCCGCCGATGGCGCCTTCTCCGCCGAAATCAGCGGCGGCGAGATGGCCGAGCTCCGCCGCTGGCTCCTGGGGGCCGAGGGCTCGCGCGGCCGTGCCCGCGGCCTCCGCCGCCGGCTTGAGGAGATTACCAGCGACCACCCCGCCCTCCTCCCGCTCGTGGAGGAAGCCCTGCGCCATGCCGGCAGCCTCCCGGGCCCCGGCTGGGGCTCCCGCCTCGGCGAGCCGGAGGAGTTGGACCCCTATCACCAGGAGGAAGAACCCCTTCCCGGCCACCCCGCCCATACCAACCCGGCCGAGGCCTTCCTCCGCACCGTCATCCTCCAGGTCTTCGCCCGCAGCCCCGAGGCCGATACGGGCTACGACGCCGAATGCGACCTCCACCCCCTCAACCCCGGCGTGGCCGAGGCCGGCGCAGCCCT
>DATCMG010000484.1:0-2335 GCA_036563555.1 Roseomonas sp.
CGCGCACCTGCTTCCGAATCCCTATTTCGAGGTGATCCGGCACGACATCACCTTCCCGATCTATCTGGAGGTGGACCAGATCTACAACCTGGCCTGTCCGGCCTCGCCGATCCATTACCAGAAGGATCCGGTGCAGACGACGAAGGTCAGCGTCCACGGCGCGATCAACGTGCTGGGCCTGGCCAAGCGGCTGCGCGTTCCGGTCTTCCAGGCCTCGACGAGCGAGGTCTATGGCGACCCCACCGTTCATCCGCAGGTCGAGGAGTACTGGGGCAACGTCAACCCGGTGGGCCTGCGCTCCTGCTACGACGAGGGCAAGCGCTGCGCCGAGACCCTGTTCTTCGACTATCACCGCCAGCACGACCTGCAGATCAAGATCGCCCGGATCTTCAACACCTATGGCCCCCGCATGCATCCCAATGATGGGCGGGTCGTGTCGAACTTCATCGTCCAGGCCCTGCGCGGCGAGCCGATCACCATCTATGGCGAGGGCAGCCAAACCCGTTCCTTCTGCTACGTCTCGGACCTGATCGAGGGCTTCATCCGCCTGATGAGCTCAGCACCCGGCGTGACCGGTCCGATCAATCTCGGCAACCCCGAGGAGTTCAGCATCCGCGAACTGGCCGAGCTGGTGCTGGAGGAAGTCGGCGGCCCGAGCCGGCTGGTCTTCCAGCCGCTGCCCAGCGACGACCCCCGCCAGCGGCGGCCCGATATCAGCAAGGCCAAGGAAATCCTGGGATGGGAGCCCCGCGTCCGCCTGCTGGAAGGCCTGCGTGCCACCATCGCCCATTTCGACGGCGAACTCCGCAAGATGGGGGCACTTCAGGCCCAGGCCTGAGCTCTTCCTCAGCTCGTCGGTGATCCGGCGGACGGGGCCTGGGTGGCGGCGCGGATTTTTACCCGCTCCTCAGGCAACGGGATGAACTCCTTGTCGTCGCCGGGCACCGTGCCGAAGCGGCCGGCCTTCCAATCGGCCTTGGCCTGCTCGATCCGATCGCGCGAGGAGGAGACGAAGTTCCAGAACAGGTAGCGCGGCCCATCCATCGCCGCGCCGCCCAGCATCAGCAACCGGGCGCCCCGCGGCCCCGCGCGAAGGGCCAGCCCGTCGCCCGCGCGGAAGACGAGCATCCGCCCCGCCTCGAAATGGTCCCCGGCCACGGTCACCTCGCCTTCCACGACATAGGCGCCGCGCTCCTCATGATGGTCGGGCAGGGGAAGCGCCGCGCCGGGCGCCAGCACCGCATCGGCGTAGAACAGGTCCGAGGGTGTCTCGACGGGGGAGCGCGCTCCCCAGCCATGGCCCGCGATCAGCCGCAGCCTTGCGCCGCCATCCTCGATCACGGGCAGGGTGGCGGCGGGGTGGTGCACGAAGCCCGGCCCTGTTTCTTCCTGGTCGCGCGGCAGCGCGACCCAGGACTGGATCCCGAAGAGCCGGTTGGAATGGCTCCGCAGGCCCTGATCCGTGCGCTCGGAATGCGCGATTCCTCGCCCGGCCGTCATCCAGTTCACGTCACCTGGGCGGATCGGCTGGTCGGAGCCGAGCGTGTCGCGGTGCTGGATCTCGCCCTCGAACAGATAGGTCACGGTGGAAAGGCCGATATGCGGATGGGGCCGCACATCCAGCCCCTTGCCCGTGAGGAACTCGCCCGGGCCCATCTGGTCGAAGAAGATGAAGGGGCCAACCATTTGCCGTTCCTTCGCCGGCAGCGCGCGGCGCACCTCGAAGCCGCCGATGTCGTGGACCCGCGGCAGGATCACCTGACCGATGGAGCCGGAAGGGGGGCATTCGGGCATCACGCCCGCCGGATCGCTCTCGACGCTCATGGTGATGATCCTTCCTGGTGAATCAGAGGGCCGCGAGCCAGTCGCGGGTGAGGGAGACATCCATCTGCGACAGCCCGTGGCCGAGAGGCAGCGCATGATGCGTCACGGTGGCCCCGGCGTCATTCAGAAGCGCCGCCAGCGCCGCGCTGTTGGCGGCCGGCACGACGGGATCAGCCGTGCCGGAGAGCAGCAGCACCTTCGTACCGTCCAGCCGCGCCGCGGGTGGATCGCGGAAGGGGACCATCGCGCGAAGCAGGGCCGCGCCGCGCAGCAGGCCGGGATGGCGCAGCAACAGGCTGGCCGCGATATTGGCGCCGTTGGAAAAGCCGAGCGCGACCGGCGCCGCCAGCCCGTGTTCCGCCTGCGCGCCACGTATGAAGGCGGCCAGCTCATCCGTGCGTCGGCGCAGGTCGTCCTCGTCGAACACACCCTCCGCCAGGCGGCGGAAGAAGCGCGGCATTCCGTTCTCCAGCACCTGCCCGCGCGGGGAAAGCAGGGCGGCGCCGGGCGC
>DATCMG010000489.1:0-6179 GCA_036563555.1 Roseomonas sp.
CGATGCGACCGTCGTTCTGGAAACGCCTCCCATGGGCGTCATCGCCCTGGTAGCCAGCGAGCGCCTGCGCATCGCGCCCTTCGCACGTTGGTGGACCGAAGTTTCGGGCCTGCCAGCGCCTCCCTTCCTGCTGGCGCCCACGGGCCATGCCGCGCTGCCCGGCCTCCTCGCGCTGCTCGCCCAGGCACTTGCCGGCGCCCAGGCGCGCGAGGCCGATGCCGCCCGCGCGCTGGTCGCCGCTCGGCAGGAGATGGAGGAAACCCGCGAGGCAATGGCGGACACGGCCCGCTACCTCGCCCACCGCCCGCCTTCCACCCCGCGCCTGGTGCTCTCCGGGGAGGCCGGCGAGCTTGCGCCCGTCACGGGCGCCGCGCGGCACATGCTCGGCACCGGCCTCGCGGGGCTGGCCGCCATTGCGGTGCATATCGCCGGGCCTGCCACGGGTGAGGGATTGCTGCACTTCCGCCTTCTCGGCGCCGAGAGCGATCGGGCCGTGGGCGCCTGGGCAGTGCCGGCGTCAGCCCTCGCCACGGGCTGGCTCACGCTCGACCTGCCCACCCCGCTTGGCCCGATGCGCGAGACCGCGATGCTCGAGGTGATTCCGGAGGGCGACGGCCTGCCCGCCTTGTCGCGCGAGGCTCGCTGGGCCGGGACCGAAGGCGACCACCCACTTGCCGTCCGTGCCTGGGCCGGGGCGCCGGGAAGCCGCTACCTCGCCCCCGCCCATTGGATTCCGGATGAGGTCGGGCTCAGGCTGCCCGCCGCCGGCATTCCCCTCTCGCTTCCGGCCGGGACCTGGGAAGCCGCGCGCCCGCTCGAAGGCCAGGTGGACCCTGTCGCGCTGGGTGACGAGGCTCCACGCCCCCTGCTGCGTGCGCCGGCGGGCGGGCGGGCCGTCATCCTGGTGCCGCATGTCCATGCGCCCGGCCTGGACCGGATCCGGATTGCCTTCGCCTCGGGCGTTGGCCAGGGCGCCTCGGTCGCCGCATGGCTGCACTCCACCGACACAACCCCGGCGGAGGTCGCCGCCCTGGACCGGCTTTCGGACGGAGGGGCCGCGACCGGCTGGCGCGACCTGCCGGAGGGAGGCGTCGAGCTGACCCTTCCCCTCTCGGCCCGCCTCTCGGGCCGCGCGAGCCTGGCCATAGGGCTGCGCGCCGGCGGCGAGGATGCCGTGGTGGAGGTGGCCGGCGTCACCCTTTCGGCGCTCCGCCCGGGAGAGGCCCTGCCCGCGCCGATTGCCGCCGCACCCGCCCCGCCCCGCCAGGCCAGTGCTCCGCCCGCTCGACGCGCCGCCGCGCCGGCAACCGGCCCTGCTGTCGCCCGGCCTGCCGAGGCGGCACCGCCAGGGGAAGCCGCCGCGACCACCAAGCGCCCCCCGGCGCCGCTCGCGCCAGCAGCCAGCCCGGCCATCGCCCCGCCCACCGAACCGGCCCGGCCAGTCCCCACCATAGTGGCCGCTCCCGTCGCGCGCCCGCCAGCACCTGTTCCGCAGATCGCGCAGGCCGCGCTCAGCTTCCCGGCCCCGCTGGTACCCACACCCACGCCCGAGGCGATGCCGGCGGCGGCCAATCTTCCCCCGATCAATCCGACTGCCGAACCGGCCGCGCCGCCATTGCCGCCGCCCGCCCAGCCCGTGGCCTCGCCCCCGCCCGCCGCGCCGGTTCGGGCCCTGGCCCCGGCCGTGCCCGGAATCTCCGCGCCGGCCGAGGCGGCTTCCGTTCCGGCGCCGCCCCGCCCCTATGTACCGCCGAAGCTGCCGCTGCCGCCCATGCCGCGCCCCCTCGGCTCGCCGGCGGTGCCCGCTGCCGCGCCCATCCAGCCCGCCGCAGCCGAGCCGACGCCCCGGCCCGCGGCGCCCCTGCCCGCCGCGCCTCGCCCGGCAGTGCCTCCGCTTCGCGCCACGCCCACCAATGTGGTGCCCGGCCGTGCCCCGGCGCGCTTCGAGACGGTCCGGCTGCACCAGCACCTGCCCGGCGAATCCTACCGGCACCTCGACATGACGGTGGCCAGCCTCGCCAGCGGCCCGATGCGCTGGGCCGCCGCGCGGCTGAAGCTGGCAAGCAAGGATGGCGAACCGCGGCTGGAGTTCCGCCAGGCCGCCGGCTGGCCGCATATGTTCCGGGACTGGCTGGGCCGCGCCAGCGACAAGTTCGGCCCCTTCCTGCGCATCACCCAGCCCGAGTTGCGCGGCTTCCTCGACTCCATCACCGATGAGCGCGATGCCGCGATGATGCAGGCGCTCCTTGGCGTCCTGCCGCGCGTCACGGAGGATGCCTGCCGTCAGGCCGGCCTCTCCGTCGCGGACACGGCGCAATGGCTTGAGAGCGCCAGGCACATCCAGGAGGAAGGCACCCGCCCCGCCGGCTGATGCGGCGGGGCCTGGGGACGGAACCGCCCGGAAGGGTGCATCCGCCCCGGCCGGCGGGAGCTCAGACCCGCTCGATCACCATGGCAATGCCCTGGCCCACGCCGATGCACATGGTGCAGAGCGCGTAGCGCCCGCCGCGCCGGTGCAGCTCATGCACCGCGGTCTGCACCAGCCGTGCGCCGCTCATCCCCAGCGGATGGCCGAGGGCGATGGCGCCGCCATTCGGGTTCACATGCTCCGCGTCATCGGGCAGGCCGAGGTCGCGCGTCACCGCCAGCGCCTGGGCGGCGAAGGCTTCGTTCAGCTCGATCACATCCATGTCCGAGAGCTTGAGTCCCGCCTTCTCCAGCACCTTCCGCGTGGCCGGGGCCGGGCCGAAACCCATGATGCGAGGGGGCACGCCGGCGGTCGCGCTCGCCACCACCCGTGCGCGCGGGGTTAGCCCCTGGCGGCGGGCCATCGCCTCATCGGCCAGGATGATCGCGCAGGCGCCGTCATTCACGCCCGAGGCATTGCCCGCCGTCACGCTCCCGCCTTCCTTGCGGAAAGGCGTGGACAGCTTGGCCAGCGCCTCGGCCGTGGTGTCGGGCCGCAGATGCTCGTCCTGCGCGAAGACCACCGGGTCGCCCTTGCGGCGCGGGATGGTGACGGGGACGATCTCCTCGGCGAAGCGCCCGGCCTTCTGCGCGGCGCCGGCGCGCTGCTGGCTCCGCAGGGCGAAGGCGTCCTGGTCCGCGCGGCTCACCTGGAAGTCCTGCGCCACGTTTTCCGCCGTCTCCGGCATGGAATCGGTGCCGTGCCGGGACTTCATCAACGGGTTCACGAAGCGCCAGCCGATGGTGGTGTCGTAGATTTCGGCGGTGCGGCCGAAGGCCTCGGTGCTCTTGCCCTGCACGAAGGGGGCGCGGGTCATGCTCTCCACCCCGCCCGCGAGTATGAAGGATGCCTCGCCCGCCTTGATGGCGCGCGCAGCGATGCCGACGGCGTCCATGCCGGAGCCACAGAGGCGGTTCACCGTGCTGCCGCCGATCGTGTCCGGCAGGCCCGCCAACAGCAGCGCCATGCGCGCGACGTTGCGGTTGTCCTCGCCGGCCTGGTTGGCGCAGCCGAAGACCACGTCGTCCAGCGCGGCCCAGTCCACGCCCGTGTTGCGCGCCATCAGCGCCTTGAGCGGGACCGCGCCCAGATCGTCCGCCCGCACGGCGGATAGTCCGCCGGCATAGCGCCCGATCGCGGTGCGGGCGGCGTCGCAGATGAAGGCCTCGGCCATGGCGTCCTCCGATTTGGGCTCTCGTCAGGGCAGGAAGCGCATCCCGCGCCCGCGGACAAGGGCCATCTGCCCTCACCCGGGGCGCCGGAGCACCGCCAGCGCCAGTAGCGAGAGCAGCCCCACCCCCGCATAAAGCCAGAGCGCCCCGAGTTCCTCCCGCTCCAGCGCCAGGCCGAAGGCGAGCGGGGCCAGCGCCTGGATGAGCCGCATCGGCGCCAGGATGATCCCCTGGCGCGCCCCGTAGCCCCGTGCCCCGAAAAGCGCGAGCGGAAGCGTGCCCCGGACGATCGTCAGGATCCCGTTGCCGGCGCCGTGCATCACGGCGAAGGCGGCAGGCCCCAGCCCCAAGCCCAGCGCCGCGGCGGCCAGGGGATGCGCCGCCGTCGCGATCCGCGCGGAAAGGAGTGGGTGCAGCCGCCGCAGCAGCGAGACATCCAGCACCCGCGACAGAACCTGCATCGGCCCGACGAGGCTGGCCGCCGCCAATGCCGCCTCCGGGCTCGCGCCCGCCCGGCCCAGCATGCCCGGAAGATGCGCCGCCATGGCCGCGATGTTGAAGCCCGTTCCCGTCAGTGCGAAGGCGAGCAGCGCAAGCTGCCCCCAGCCCACCGCCGCGTCCGGATCCTCATCGCTGGCGGCTGCCGGCGCGGGCGGGGGCGCCGGTGGAACCAGCAGCAGATGCAGCGGCAGGGCAAGAAAAAGCTGCAGCAAGGCCCAGGCCAGGCAGGCACCGCGCCAGCCGAAGCCGGCCGCGATCCATGCAGTCAGCGGCCAGCCGATGGTGCTGGCGAAGCCCGCCATCATCGCCACCCCCGAGATCGCCCCGCGCGACTCCTTCCCATAGAGTCCCGCCAGCGTCGCGAAGGCCGAGTCGTAGAGACCCAGCGCCATGCCGAGCCCGAGCACGCCCCAACCCAGGAAGAGAATCGAAGGCCAGCCCACCGGCGCCACGGCCAGCAGCACCAACCCGGCCGCGAGGGCGAGGTTGGAGGCGGCGAGGACGCCGCGCCCGCCGTGCCGGTCGATCACCCGGCCCACCCAGGGGCCCAGCACCGCCGTCAGCAGCAGGGAGGCGGAGAAGGCACCGAAGATGGCGCTTGCCGGCAGGGCGAAGTCCTGCGCCATCGGCGCCGCCACGATCGCGGGCAGGTAGTAGGAGGAGGCCCAGGCCAGGGTCTGGGCGACCCCGAGCGCGCCGACCACGCGGCGCCGTCCTGGCATGGGCGGCGCCTGCCGCTCGGGTTCGGGGTCCGGCATGGTCCCATGAAGCGAGTTCCGCCTAGCGCCGCAAGGCCCGGCCGGCGAGCCGTGGCTCAGCCTTCCTGCAGGGCACCGGCGCCCGGGGCGCCTACGGCCTGCAGCCCCAATTTCATGCCCAGCAACTTGCGTCCCTCCGACTCCAGTGCCGCGTGCAGCCGCTGCACCGCGCCCTCCGGCACGCCAGGGGACCAATCATCAACTTCACCCCCGCCGCCCGGCACCAGGGCCATCGGCAGCTCGCTCCCCGGGGGGGCTTCGAGCCGACGCGCCATGAGGTCACGGCGCGCGGGGCGGAGCCCATGCTCGCGCATCGCCAGCACAGGCCCCCTGGCCCGCAGGGAGGTTGCGTGGCGCGGCGCCTCCTCCCGGAGTTCCAGCCCTGGCTCGCGCCCATCGGCGATCGCCCGCAGCGCCGCGGCCAGCCGCGCTTCCCGCGCGATCAGCCAGGTGCGTACCTCTCCCAGCGCCCGGAATTCCAGCGGCTCCGGCAGGCACAGGGCAGAACTGGGCAGGCGGGGCGCAAGCCGGTATCCGGCCAGCAGCCCCGTCACGCGGCCCGCCCGTACCGCCGGCAGGCCGAAGGCGCCGCGGGTGGCCACGCCGAGGAGGAGAAGGGGAGGCGCACGTTCCATGGGTGCAACTTGGCGCGACCTGAATGAAGGGTTTTCTAATGACCGGCCTTCCACAATGAATGCCCGCCCTTCCACGAACCCGTCATCAGATTGTAGTCTGCCTGCAATGCGGGGCGGCTAACTCCCGGCAGCTCCACACCAGGGAAGGAACCTCCTCATGCGGCGACGCCACCTTGCCGCCGGCGCACTCGCGCTGGCCGGCCTCATCGGCGCCCCCATCGCTGCCCGCGCGCAGCAGCCCATCGAAATCCAGTTCTGGCACGGGCTGAACCAGCCGCTCGGCGGCATGCTCGAGCAACTCGCGACCGACTTCAACGCCAGCCAGCCTCAATACAAGGTCGTGCCGACCTTCCGCGGCGGCTATGCCGAGACGGTCGTGGCCGCGATCGCCGCCTTCCGCGCCAACACCGCCCCACACATCGTGCAGATGTTCGAGGTCGGCACCGGCACGATGATGTCCGCCGGCCGCGCGGTGAAGCCGCTGCACGAGATCATCGCCGAGAGCGGCGTCGCCATCGACACGCGCGACTTCATCGGCCCGGTCGCGGGCTATTACAGCTCCGCCGACGGCAAGCTCATGGCCCTGCCCTTCAACAGCAGCACGGCCATCGCCTTCTACAACAAGGATATGTTCCAGCGCGCGGGC
>DATCMG010000548.1:0-4758 GCA_036563555.1 Roseomonas sp.
CTGGTAATGCGTGCCGGGATTTTCGGGTGCGGCCTCCACTGCGGCCCGGGCCCAGCTGAGTGCGGTGGCGGTGTCGCCGCGCCGCAGGGCTATGTCGCTGAGGCGGCGAAGGGCCGCAACATGGCCGGGCGCGCGCGCCAGCATACGCAGAGTGGCAGCTTCCGCCTCCTTGAATTCCCCGCCGGCCATCCGAACCGTCGCTAGCTGGAAGTGGGACCAGGGATCATCGGGATGAGCATCCACGACCTTCTCCGCCCAGACTAACGCGCCCGGCTGGTCCGCCCGGCGAAGAGCGATGTCGCTCAGGCGGCGGAGCGCAGGGGCGTGACCGGGGACGAGGGTGAGGCTCTGCTCCGTCGTGGCCTGCGCCGCATCCAAATCCCCCGCCGCTATCTGGGCAGTGGAGAGCTGGTATAACGGCCCGGGATGAGTGGGCTGTGCGGCCGCCGCGCGTCTCGCCCACGTGATCGCCGAGGCCGGATCGCCCCGACGCAGCGCAATCTCGCTGAGGCGGCGCAGCGCCGCTACATGGTTCGGAAAGATCGACAGCATCCGCTGCATCGCGACCTCCGCCGCGTCCAGTTCTCCCGCGAGGAGATGCACTGCACCCAGTTGGTTATGTGACCAGGGATCCCTTCCCGCGGCGATGGCGCGCTCCGCCCAGTCCCGCGCGGCCGCCCACTGGGCGCGGTGTGCCGCAATCTGCGACAGGCGGCGGAGACAGGCGGGGTTGATGGGCGCGAACTGGAGGCCGGCGCGCAGCGCCGCCTCGGCATCGGCAAGCCGTCCGGCAGCCATGTCGGCATCGGCTTGCTGCATGAGCCTGCGCAAGCCCTCGGCATCGCTTGGTACGATGAAGGCCTGGGTCATCTGATCCACTATCATGGCCTGTTCCGGCATTTCATTCGAGGCTTTCATAGGTCATGCATCCTCGCAGATCGGGAAAATGCCACATCCGACACGGATCCGGTGTGCATAAGGCTGATAAGCGGCAGCGTCGTCTCCGGGTGCTGTGCCGAAAAGACACCGCCGGATTGCGGAAGCGGAACCGGCGTTTCGCCGCACTCCGGCACTGCCGAAAGCTCGTAGCTCATCCTGCCGTTGCCCGCGGATGGAACCATGTCGAAATTGGCGGAAGCGAGGAGGAATTGGAACTTCCCGTCCCGGACGTTCGGACGGAGCATGGGAAGCTCGTAGCAGACGTCGTTGATGCGCGCGTGAAGGCGCGACACCCCGGGCGGGCAGACGAAAAGGATGCTCAAAAGCCGCCCTTGCGCGACCTGGAACTTGGCCCGGTAGCCGAACAGGTCTCTCGCCCGCACCTCGTAGCGCGAGTTCCTGTAGACCTGGGGCGGCAGTTCCTCCCATTCCGAGGCCTGGAGGATCGACACGTCGCAAGGGCATGACGGATCGACGGGAGGCGGCATCCGTCTTGCTCGGCTGGGTTCGCGCGCCACCTCCGCGATTACGCTAGCGACGCTTTCCGCAATCAGTCGGGTCATAATGGGCCGGCTGTAATGCGCGCGATCCGTATAGATGCCCGCGAGGTCCTGATGGTCAGCACCGAAGCGGATGGTGAACTCCCGGTTCAGGTCGACGTATCGCGTGCCGTACCAGTCGCTCAGATAGTAGATCCCGGCGGCCAGAGGCGGGATCGTTTTCCGATGCAGTCCCAGCCGGTTGTACAGGATGATCGAGACAATTTTCAGCTTCGGATTGGCCAGGAGTGCGAAGCGGACTAGGGCCTCGTAGTTAGCGGCCCAAGTTTCAAGGTTCTTGCGCTCGGCGCCGTAGAAGGAGGTGTCGGTCAACGCGTACTCAATAAGTAGCACATCCACGTCTTCGAGGTTTCCGTGGGAGGCCAGCCGATGCAGGCCGGTCAGGCTCGCTGTGTTGCCGATCGCGAGATTCGACACGATGTGGATCGGCGTGCTGGCCGCTTCCGCGCATTCAGGCAGTTGCGTCAGATAGCCCGGTACCATCAGCGAGTTGGAGGCGCCGACGCAGACGACACGAAGAGGTAACATAGCCGGCGGCTCCATCGCTTCCTCTCAGCCTGGCGATAAGGTGGTACGGGCGCGCGGGTGGATCTGCTTCACGGTCGTCATCTAGTTCAGGCGGTGCGCCAGACCGGCATCCTGGACATAGGCCTTCAGGCGGCGGTAGCGCTCCGGATAGGTCTTGAGGAACTCGCTGTAGTCCACCTTCTCCCTTAGCTTCCCGACATCGTTGAGCTCCAGCGCCTTCTCCAACGAAATCTGCGGTAAGTTCAGGAACTTGCAGAGCTCCCGCGTCCGTTCGTCATGCACGACCCAGAGGCTCGGCGTGCCAGCCTGCAGTGCGAACATGTTGCCGTGGAAGCGCGTGCCGAACGAGAAACGATACTGCCGCATATGCTTCAGCCAGGTATCTAGGTCCGCGAAGCGCGAGAAATGCAGCCGGCAATAGGCCGCGTACTGCTCCTCGGAGATGCCGAAGTAGGCGAGCATATCCTGGAACTTTTTGACGTCCTTCCCCAGGTCATAGGGGACGCCCTCTTTGGCATGAGCCTCGTAGACCTCAATTTGGCCGACCATGTCGAGTCCGTTTTCGACGGCCGTCTTAATCAGCTTCTTTTCGGTCATCATCGAGGTGTAGTTGAACACGGCCTTCGTCCGCTCAGGTGCCAAGTTCACGAGATCATGCGGGAATTCGGGCTCCCGGCTCAGGAAGCAGCTCTGGCAGCCAATGACCTCGGGATTGTCAATTCCCATGATGCGTAGCGTGTCGGCCGTGAACTCCCCTCGCACCGCGATCCGGCGAGAGCGTTCGCTAATGACCTTCAGCAGGTTCAGTGTCTCGGGCGGAGTCCTGTAACTTGTCTCCCCGCCATAGGGCGCCTGCGCGCCGAGGCCGAAGACGACAACTGGCCGCGTCGTCCTCTCGATGTTCCTACGCATGATCTCGTGATGCGGCGCGAGGGGGTTCGTATCCCGCCCGAGGCGAACCGCATTTGCCATCACGATGACGATATGGGAGTGGCCTTCGATCTTCTCCAAATCCTCCGGCGTCCATTCGCGTGAGGTTGGAAACTCGACATGATCCTGCAGCAGATTGCGCGCGGCTATCGCGTGCAGAACATTTCCGGTGTTGTCCGTTCCCAGTGCGTTGTAGCGCGCCGTCGTTCCAATCAGTGCCGGAATCTTAGTCATCTTTGCTCTCTCTCGCATGCCTTGGCCGCCCGGAGGCGGGAGAAAATCCGCGTTCATGCAGCCGTGGTGATCCACGACCGGACAATGTCCATGCAGGTTTTCACACGCGACAGGCCCAGTGGATTGTGCAGCGTCTTCTGGTCGATATACAGGTCGACGATGAATCTCCGCTCGAGATGCGTGCCGCCCTTGGATTGGGCAGGCTTGGTCGCTAGGCGCATTAGGGGAAGCAGCTGGTCGTTGTAGTGGTCGTCGTCGAGCAGGTTCTGGAGATAGTACAGGCGGGGCAGGCGTGCGCCCTCACTCAGCGCCTGCACGAAGGACAGCCGGCTTCCGAACCGCTTCTCCGCCTCATTGCGCGACAGGCCGTCGAAGGCGAGCTGCAGCAACCGCGAAACGCCGCCGCGGCTGAATTTTAGCACATCGGTCTGGGGGTTGTTGACAAGGACGGCGGGGTCGTCGAACTGCGTCGATAGCATCATGGAGCTGAATCCGCCGGCCGAGGTGCCGTAAAACAGAATGTTCCGGTCCTCAATCCGCAGCTGGTCTCTGGCGCGCATCACGATTTGGGCAATCCGGGGCATCATGTAGTGGTCGTGCGTGCCAAGAAGCCAGCCAAGCGTCATGTCTTCCGCGAGGAAGAGGGTCGGGTCGCTGATGATCAGGATATTCTCGGGGAAGGCCTCGGACCAGTCCAGGCGCTGGAAGCGCGGCAGCTGGATCTGGCTGCGATCGATCATACCCTGTCCGAACACGATCAGCGGCACGCTCGTGCGCCGGAACTTGCCGAAAAGGTAGATCGGCAGTCGCTCGCCTTTAATGTGATAGATGAATTTTCCCGGCTTCAGCTTGAAGTCGGCCAGCCTCTCATACTCGATTGTCTCGATCTGCTGCCTGGACAGGCTTGGCGCCTCGACGGACGTCATCTCATCTTCCTCTTGCCCGGACGGCCGGCCCCTCGCCGGCCAGGCGATCACTGGTACTTCCGCATCAGCCGCCGCAGATGTGCAATGCCGCGCTGGACCTCGGGCACATGGTCCAGCCGTCCGACCACGGTGCCCAGGGTGAAATCCGACAGCGCACGATAGGCTTGCATAAGGAGCTGTCGCTCGAAGTCGAGCACCCTTTTCTCCTCCTCCAGCCGGGCCACCTGTCGGCGCAGATCGGCCGCCTCACGGGATAGGTTGCGCCGGGCCGCTTCGGTATTGGAGGCCTTCCAGAACAGGCCCTGGGACAGCAACAGGAATGGCTTCACCTCGGCCGGCGCGGTTTCCATATAGACCTCAGTCGCGCGCATCAGCGCACCGGTGCGGTCGCGCTTGCGCCAGCCAGTGCCCCAGCTCGCGAGCGTCGTGCGGTACCAGAGCAGGGACTCCGGCACTACATCGACCTTCAACCCCTTCGCCCAAGCCTTAGCGAAGAATCGCCAGTCCTCGGCGTGGTTGAAGCGCCCGTCAACCACGAATCCGCCGATGGAGAGGAAGCGGTCGCGCCGCGCGAAACAGTTCAGGTCACCATAGCCGTTGTAGATAAGGCCGAGCGGCCCGAAATCGCCCATGACGATATA
>DATCMG010000549.1:0-2611 GCA_036563555.1 Roseomonas sp.
AGGGCTACATCGACCAAACCAACGCCGAGCCAAAGCCCTTCGTATGGACCAAGTCCGCCGACGACATCCTCGCCAGCGTCGGACGCTTCTGCCAACGAACCTCTAACTCAGACCACTAGTGCTGGGATAAGTGGAGCCCTGCCGGGTTCAAGCTGCCGCGATCTGCGGGAGCCAGGTGAAGTATGCTTGGTCCGGCGTCTGCCGGTCGAGGCTCGAATGGGGCTTGTGGCCATTGTAGAAGGCCAGATAGCGGCCAATCGAGGCGCGGGCCTCGCTGACGGTCTCGTAGGCCTTCAGGTAGACCTCCTCGTACTTGGCCGAGCGCCAGAGGCGCTCGACGAAGACGTTGTCGCGCCAGGAGCCCCTGCCATCCATGCTGATGGCGATACTGGCCTTGAGCAGCACGCCGGTGAAGGCTTGGCTGGTGAACTACGATCCCTGGTCCGAATTGAAGATCTCAGGCCGGCCATGCCTGGCGATTGCCTCCTCCAGTGCCTCGACGCAGAACGCCGCCTCCATGCTGATCGACACCCGCCAGGACAGGACCCGGCGGCTGAACCAGTCGAGCACGGCGGCGAGATAGATGAAGCCGCGCGCCATGGGCACGTAGGTGATGTCCATGGCCCAGACCTGGTTCGGGCGTTCGATCCTCATCCCGCGCGGCAGATACGGGTAGATCTTGTGGCCCGGCGTCGGCTTTGAGGTGTTCGGCTTGCGGTAGATCGCCTCGATGCCCATGCGCTTAATCAGTGTCGCGACATGACATCGGCCGATCTCGACGCCCTCCTTGTTCAGAAGATCGCGCAGCATCCGGCTACCCGCGAATGAACAGATCCACCGTCCGGGCAGTGACGCGGGCCTCCACCTGCTGGCGCAGCAGCGGATACGGCGCCGAGTAGTAGTGGCCGTCGACATTGACATGATAGTCGAGCCCCACCCGACGGATGCGCCATTCGGCATAGACGAAAGGCTCGGCTGGCAGGGCCGCCAGGGCGGGCCGGTCCAGCTCCTCGAACAGCTGGCGGCGGCTGACCCCGAGCCGGCGCATCGACCGGGTGTTCAGATCCGCCAACAGGCCAGAGATGGCCGCGTTCAGCGCCGCGAGCGAGGCGAACCGCTGGTGCCGCAGCCGCGCCAGTATCCAGCGCTCCACCACCAGCACGCCAGCCTCGACCTTGGCTTTGTCACGCGGCCGGCGCACCCGCGTTGGCAGGATCGTCGTGCCGTAATGGGCCGCCAGGTCAATGTAGGTCGGGTTGAGCCCAGGCTCATGCCAGTTGGCCCGTAGGACGCCGCTGCGCAGGTTGTCGGGCACGATCTGCCGCGGCACCCCGCCGAGGAACTCCAGCGCCCGCACATGGGCGCCAATCCAATCCGGCAGGGACTGGGTCCACCCGTTGATCAGCTTTGCTGCTCAACCGGCATAGGTGTAACTCGGCGCCCCCAGCACCGCGACGAATACCTGTGCCGCCCGCACCTCACCGGTGGCCGAGTCGATCACCTCCACCGTCTGCCCGGCAAAGTCGACGAACAGTCGCTCCCCAGCCGGGTGCACCTGCCGCATTGTCGGCGACAGACGGCCCTCCCAGCCCCGGTAGAGCTCGCACCAGCGGCTGTACTGATACCCGCCCGGGGTGGTGCCCGGTACTCGTCCCACAGCAGCATCAGCGTCACGCCAGGCCGGCGCAGCTCCCGGTGCACCTCCGCCCAGTCGGGCTCCGCCTTGCGCCGCTGTCCGGCAACCGCTCCGCCGCCAGCGAACAGCAGCGCCTCCAGCGCGCCGTCCGTCAGCGTCGCCGGCAGCGGCCAAGTCAGGCCAGCCGCGGCCGCCCGGTCCAGGCACAGCCGCGCCGTGCTGCGCGCCACGCCCACCGCAAGACCGATCGCCCGGTCGGAGGCGCCCACCTCATACTTCAGCTGCAGGATCTCTCGGACTTGTAGCATCAACACTCTCTCGGTTGGCATCCGGGCTCACCCTCGCGTCCAGCGAGAAAGGAGGCCCCGGGCCCAGCCCAGCGGTCGAGCAACCACCCACCCCAAAGGGGTGCCGACTTCAAATCGGAATGGCCGACTTCATCTCGGAATCAGCGGCCGACTTGCTCCGGAATCCGCACACACGGCCTTCGCCACAACCTTCAAGGTGATCATCGGGCTTACGAAGCCTGAAGGAGCGCCCATGAGCCAGACCTCGTTCAAGTTGGAGTTTACCAAGTTTCGGGCGAAGGGGGACCAGTCGTTGGCGCCCAGGGTGTTCAGGTTGGGGGAAACCAAGTGGCAAGCATCGGAAGATGAGGAGGACGAAACCGTGCGGCTAATAAGGGCGATTCAAACATGCAAGTTCACGACGCAGGAGGAGACCGGCCGATCTGCGGGAATTGAGGACAAGACCAAGGTTAGCCGTCTTCTCAGTCGTGCCTATGCCAACGGGTTGGTTAAAAAGGGTGGCGGTGAAAGAATGTCTTGAGGCGGGCAGGGAAGCCTTCCTGGCTGACTTCGATGAGGTTGAACTCGCCTGACCCTTCGCGGCACCTCACTGGGCACGCATTTACTGTAGAATGTAGGTTTTCAGGAACCGGGCCAAGGCTGGCCAGACATAACACCAATGTGTGTG
>DATCMG010000552.1:0-4578 GCA_036563555.1 Roseomonas sp.
AACCAGAACGGGCAGGAGGAGGGCGAGCGCGAGCGGCACTGCCACGATCGCGGCGAGAGCCGGAGAGAGGGCGCCGAGGATGGTTGCGACCGCCAGCACCGCCGCCGCCGCGGCTGCCATAGGCACGAGGGCGCGGAGATAGAGGCCGTCCAGCGCCTCCACATCCGTCACCAGGCGCCCGAGCAGGTCGCCGGAGCGCGTGAGGCCGGGGCCGGCAGAGAGCCGCTCCGCGAGGCGGCGGAAGAACCAGGTGCGGGTGTCGGCCAGGGCGCGGAAGGTGGCCTCATGGGTGGCCATGCGCTCCGCCCAGCGCAGCAATGGGCGCAGCAGGATCAACGGGCGCATCAGCAGGAGCGAGACCGTGCCCGCCGCCAGCGCGCCGGTCGCGAGGCCATGCGCCACCCCGCTGCCGGCGAGCGCGAGGAGGGCGAGCCCGGCAAGCGCCGAGGCACCGGCGATGACGGCGCCCAGCACCAGCCACCCTGTGCGTCCGCGCCAGAGGCCGAGGATTCGAAGGAGGTCGCGCGCGGCGCTCATAGGTTCACCGCACGGCGCTGCGGCACGACGCGGCCCTCACGCAATTCCAGTGTCCTGGGAAACCGGTCCCGCAGCGCCGCCGAGTGGCTGGCGATGACGGCGGTGCGCCCTGTGCAGAGGCGGCGGAGGCTATCCAGCACCAGCGCCTCCGTGGCGGGGTCGAGATGAGCGGTCGGCTCGTCCAGCAGCACGAGTGGCGCGTCGCGAAGGAAGGCGCGGGCAAGCGCCACGCGCAGCCGCTGGCCGCCGGACAGGCCGTGACCGCCTTCGCCCACCATCGTGTCCAGGCCTTCGGGAAGGTTCCCGGCGAACTGCATGACCTGGGCGGCGCGGGCGGCCGCCTCCACCGCCGCGTCATCGGCCTCGGGGCGGGCGAAGCGGATGTTCTCGCGGATCGAGGCGCGCAGCAGCACCGGACGCTGCGGCAGATAGGCGATCAGGCGCCGTCGTTCAGCGGGGGCAAGGACAAGCGCGTCCCGGCCGTTCAGCGCGATGCGCCCGGAATCGGGGCTGGAGAAGCCCATCAGCAGCTTCAGGATGGTGGACTTCCCGGCGCCGCTGGGCCCGGAAAGCACCAGCGCCTCTCCGGGCAGCACGCGGAAGGAGACGTCCTCCAGCGCCATGGGCCGGGCAGGATCGGGCCGGTGGGAGAGGTGGTCCACGACCAGCGTCACGCTCGGCGGCACCTCTTCCAGCTTCAGCCCGGCGGGTTCGGGCGCCGAGAGGATAGGGGCGAGGGCGGCGGCCGCGCCCTGGGCCGACATGCGCTCGTGATAGGCCACCGAAAAGGCGCGGAAGGGCGCGAAGAAGGCCGGCACCAGAAGCAGGCAAAACAAGGCCGCGACCGGTGCCGGATGGCCGGCAGCCGCGAGGCTCCCGTGCCGCCAGGCGAGGCAGCCGAGCACCGCCGCCGCGATCAGTTCCAGCGTGCCGGTCGAGAGGAAGGCAAGGCGCAGCACCCGCATCGTGCGGGCGCGCAGCTCCTGCGCCGCAGCGTCCAGCGCCCGCGCCTCATCCTCCTGCCGGCGGAAGAGGACGAGGGTCGGCAGGCCTCGCATGCGGTCTAGGAAGCGGCCGGAAAGCTGCTGGAGGGCGTCGAACTGCCGGCGGCTGGCCACCGACGCGCCGATGCCGGAGAGCGCCATCCCGACCGGAACCAGCATCCCGGCGGCGAGCAGGATGATCCCGCTGAGCGTGTCGGCCGCGGCAGCGGAGAGGGCAACAGCCAGCGGCGCGGTGACGGCCAGGGCGGCGGCCGGGATCCAGCGGGCGAAATAGCCCTCCATCGCCTCCACTCGGTCCACAGCCAGGGCCGCGCCTTCACCGGCCGGCCGGGCAGAGGGGGGCTCGGCCAGGAGGCGTCCGAAGAGGCGCCGGCGGAGCGTGGCGCGGGCCGCCTCACCCGCGCGGGCGGCGGCGGCTTCCTGCGCGACGCCGAGGGCGACCTGCAGCAAGGCAAGAGCGGCGGCGGCGGCCAGCATGCCCCATTCCGCATCAGCAAGGCCGAGCAGGGCCGCAAGCAGGGTCGCCAGCAGCCAGGCCTGCGCGATGCCGCAGCCCGTTGCCGCGAGGCCGAGCAGGATAGGGGGCATCAGCGCCGAGCGTCCCTCCCGCGCGGCGGCGGAGAGCAGGGCGCGGGCGGGATCTCGGCCGGCACGTTTGGACATGGCTGGGCGGTTCTAGGCCAAAGAGGCGCGCGGCGGAATGCGGCACGGCGTCTGCATCCCAGCCCCGCGCTTTCCGCCCCGCTGCCTGTAAAGCAGCCAGCCGGGGCGGTACCCCGGCGGGTGGATCAGAATGTCACCACGCTGCGGATCGACTTGCCCTCATGCATCAGGTCGAAGGCGTGGTTGATCTGGTCGAGTGGCATGGTGTGGGTGATCAGGCTGTCGATGTCGATCTTCCCGTCCATGTACCAGTCCACGATCTTCGGCACATCCGTGCGGCCGCGCGCGCCGCCGAAGGCCGAGCCCTTCCAGACGCGGCCGGTGACGAGCTGGAAGGGGCGCGTGCTGATCTCGGTGCCGCTGGGGGCGACGCCGATGATGATGCTCTCGCCCCAGCCGCGATGGCAGCATTCCAGCGCCTGACGCATCGTGTTCACGTTGCCGACGCATTCGAAGGAGTAGTCGGCACCGCCATCGGTCAGGTCCTGGATGGCCTGCACCACCTTGTCGCGGCCAACTTCGTCCGGATTGACGAAATGCGTCATGCCGAACTTCCTCGCCATCTCGATCTTGCCGGGGTTGAGATCGATGCCGATGATCTTGTCCGCGCCCACCATCCGGGCGCCCTGGATCACGTTCAGCCCGATGCCGCCAAGGCCGAAGACGACGACATTCGATCCTGGCCGCACCTTGGCCGTATAGATCACCGCGCCGATGCCGGTGGTCACGCCGCAGCCGATATAGCAGATCTTGTCGAAGGGCGCGTCCTCACGGACCTTCGCCACGGCGATCTCCGGCAGCACGGTGAAGTTCGAGAAGGTGCTGCAGCCCATATAGTGCCAGACCGGCTTGTTCGGCCCCTGCTTTGGCAAGACCTCGCAGGAGAAGCGGCTCGTCCCGTCCGGCATGATACCCTGGCCCTGGGTCGAGCGGATCGCGGTGCAAAGGTTGCTGCGCTGGGAGAGGCAGGTTTTGCACTGGCGGCATTCCGGCGTGTAGAGCGGGATCACATGGTCGCCGGGCCTCACGGCCGTCACGCCCGCGCCCACCTCGCGCACGATGCCGGCGCCCTCATGGCCGAGGATGCAGGGGAACTTTCCCTCGGAATCCAGGCCTGAGAGCGTGTAGGCATCGGTGTGGCAGACGCCGGTGGCCATGATCTCCACCAGCACCTCGCCGGCCCTGGGGCCTTCCAGGTCGACCGTCTCGATGGTCAGGGGCTTGTTCGCCTCCCAGGCGACGGCGGCGCGGGTCTTCATGGCGAGGCGGCTCCCCTTCCTTGTGATGCGGTGTTTCTATCCGGCGGTGCAGGGACGGACCAGGGGAGCGAAGGCGTGACGGCGGAGGAGCTGACGGCGCGGGTGTGGGAAGGTGTCCCGCTCGCGGGGGCGCTGGGGATTGAGGTGCTGCGCGCGGGGCCGGATGGCGCGACGCTTCGCCTGCCACCCTCCGCGTTGTCACTGCGGCCCGGCGCCACCGCCTCGGGCCCCGCGCTGATGACCCTGGCCGATGTCGCGATCTGGGTGCCGCTGCTGGTCGCCACCGGCGGCGTCGACGACATGCGGACCGCACAACTCCAGATCGCCTTCCTGCGCCCGGCGGGCAGTGCCGGGGTGCTGGCCGAGGTCCGGATCGTCCGGCGCGGGCGGACCAGCCTCTACGCCGAGGTCTGGATGCGCGGGGAGGGCGAGGAGAAGCCCTGCGCCCATGCCACATCCAGTTGGCTGCGCGCCGGCGGAGGCGCCTGAGAGCTTGGGCTTTTCGTGGGCAGCCGCTCACGAACGTGGCCCCTTTTCAGGCATCGGTTGAGAATGACTTGCATCATCCTTCGCAACTGCTAGAACCCTGGTGCCCCTTGGACGGCGCAGCGGAGACCGGCACGGCATGTATGTGTGCATCTGCAATGGCTTGACCGATACTCAGATCCAGTCGGCTATCACTGGCGGCGCGGGCCGCACCCATGACGTCTATGCCGCCTGTAACTGCCGGGCGCAGTGCGGTTCCTGCACCGCCAGCATCCTGTGCATGCTCCGTAGCCGCACCGTGGAGGCGCAGGCGGGTGAAGGGGCGGAGGCGATAGTCGCGAATTAGTCGCACCCTCCAACTAAAACAAAGACTTGACCGCGCGGGCGCTCCGTTCCATCCCTGGCAGTGGATAGACGGAGGCGCGACCCATGCCCGGCGACCCGAAGGTCATCGAATTCCTGAACATCCAGCTCACCAATGAGCTGACCGCGATCAACCAGTATTTCCTGCATGCCCGCACCCTGAACCACTGGGGCGTGACGCGCCTGGGCAAGCATGAATACGAGGAATCGATCGAGGAGATGCGCCACGCCGACTGGCTCATCAAGCGCATCCTCTTCCTCGACGG
>DATCMG010000558.1:0-9697 GCA_036563555.1 Roseomonas sp.
GCGCCCGCCGCGGATGGGCAGCCCTTCGGCCTTTCGCTGGTCAAGGCGATGATCTCGGCCGCCAAGGCGGACGGGCATATGGACGAGGCGGAGCGCGGGCGCATCTTCGACGAGGTGGAGCGGCTGGAGCTGGATCCCGAGGCCAAGGGCTTCGTCTTCCAGGCGCTGGACGCGCCGGCCGATCCGTCCGCGGTGGCGGCCATGGCGCGGACGGATGCGCAGAAATCCGAGATCTACATGGTCTCCCGCCTTGTGGCGGAGCCGGACACGGCGGCGGAGCGGGCCTATCTGGACGCGCTGGCGCACCGGCTGGGGCTGGCGCCGGGGCTGCGGCAGTCGCTAGACGCGCAAGCGGCGGAGGCCCATCAGCTCGTGGCGGCCGAGGCATCGGCCGGTCAGCCGCCCAATCAGCAGCCCGGCTGATCAGCCCGGAAGGAGCGCGCGCGCCTCGGCAGCGCGCTCCAGCGGCCAGGCGTAGAAGTTGAAGACATAGGGGTCCGACGCCTCGAAGACCGAGGGATCGGGGCTGGCGCGCTGCATGGTCGGGCGGTGGAGCGCGGCCATGCCGTGCCAGCGTCCCTCATGCGCGAAGAGGGTTTCGTAGCCCAGCGCGTCGAGGAAGGCGGGCACGGCCCATGTGCAGCCCTCGGCATGGCGCTCCTCCAGTTCCAGAGTCAGGACGGGACGGCAGCGGGCGAGGGTTTGCCGGGCGCCCCGCAGGACGGCGTATTCGGCGCCCTCGGCATCGAGCTTGATGGCGGTGAGGTCGGGAATGGCGAGGCTGTCGAGGGTGATGACGGGCACGGATTCGCGCCGGACCCTCACGCGGGCGCCTTCATGGGCCGCGTAGCTCTTGGCGGTGCTGGCCCATTGCCATTGTGGCGTGCCGTCGAGGATCGGGACTGACAGGTCGAGCATGCCGGGAGCATCGCCGAGGGCTTCGGGGCGGATCGTGACATCAGGCGGGGCTGCGGCCTCAAGCGCGGCGCGGGCGGCGGACAGGGGCTCGAAGGCGATCACCCGTGCACCGGGGAGCGCGGCGAGGGGAAGAGTCAGAAGTCCTTCATGCGCGCCGACATCGACCAGGGTGCCGGGGCGGTGGAGGGCGGTGAGGAAGGTGAGTTCATCCATGGGCTGCTCCGTTCTGGAGGCCTGAGGGCCGTGCCGCAAGGCCGCGCAACCGGCGGGCAAGGGGGGCGTTGCTGTGCGAGCAACGAAACGGAGGTGCGTGATGCGTGTCCTGACTCTCGCCGCGGCCGCGCTGCTGATGGCCACGCCCGCCATGGCCGGCCTCTATGACGGGAAGAGCACCACAGGCCGTTCGCCCGGCCCGCCGATCGATCGCGGGGCCCGCACGGCGGATTCGGACAAGGCCTATGCGGGCGGTGGCATGGTGCTGGAAGGTGCGCCGGGCGCCCCGGCCCCCGCGCCGCAACAGACCGCGCCGGCCGGATCAATGCAGCCGCGCGGCATGCCGATGCGCTGATCCTGACTTTTTGGGATTGAGGGGCCGCGTTCCTTCCGGGGAACGCGGCCTTTTTCGTTTCAGGGTCTTGGCGGTGCCTGGGCGATGGCGGCGTTCATCGCGCGCACGCCTTCCGCCGGGCCGTCCGGGTGGTTCCAGACCGCGCCGACCACCGCGAGGAAATCGGCCCCGGCCGTGACGAGCGGGGCGCAGTTTTCTGCGGTGATGCCGCCGATGGCGACGCAGGGAATTTCGAAGATCGAGGACCACCATTCCAGGAGCTCGGGATCCGCGTGGAATCCGGCATCCTTTGTTGTGGTGGTGAAGAAGGCGCCGAAGGCGACGTAGTCCGCGCCCATTTCCCCCGCGCGCATCGCGAGGTGGCGGCTGTCATGGCAGGTGATGCCCAGGGTGGCGTCGCGCAGGAGTGCCCGCGCCTTCTCATGGTCGCCATCCTCCTGGCCGAGATGGGCGCCGTCGCAGCCGGTTTCGGCGGCGAGCCCGGCATCGTCATTCAGCAGGAAGGCGACGTCGCGGGATTGGGCGACGGGGCGGAGCGCATCGATGGCGCGGCGGATCTCGTCGCGCGTTGCGTCCTTCAGGCGGAGCTGGAGGCAGGCGACGTCGCCCGCATCGAGGGCGCTCGCCAATTCCTCCGCGAAGGGGGCGAGATCCAGCTTCGGCGGGGTGATGAGATAGAGGCGGCAGGCGGGATCTGGCATGATCCGGCCTCGATGCCGCGCCCCGCGCCGCGCGGCAAGCTCTATCCGGTGCCGGCGTTCCTAGCGGAGGCTGGCTTCGTGCAATGCGATGCCGAGGGGCCGCGTGTCCTGGCCCGTGCCCAGCCTTCGCGGCGAGTAGAGCCGGTCGAGCCGCAAGGTGACACGATGGGTCGCGCCGGCCGGCAGCCGGGTTCCGGGAATGGTGATTTCGACCGGATCCGCATGGGTGAGGCGTTCGGTCATGGCGGGCGCGCCGTTCACCAGGATGGTCAGGCTGCGGGGATGTTGCTCCGCCCCATGCAGGTGGAGGACCAGCCGCAGCTCGGCCGGTTGCACGCCCGGCGCCAGGGTGAAGGCCAGGGTGGCGCGGGGCGAGGCGGACCAGACGCCCCAATCCTCGGCGGGGTGCCAGCCGAGCGGAAGCAGGGCGGAGCAGCGCGGCCGGCTTGCGCCACGGACCGGCAGTTGCGCGGGCAGCGCCTCCAGCACCGGGGGCGGCGGCACTTCGAGGCATTCCGTGCTCTGGTCGATGAACCGGGCCTTGTATTCGGGCCCGACCCGTGGGTTCAGCATGAGATGAAGCGTTGCGAGATGCACGCAGGCCGCCGCCGCCAGCACGAGGGCGGGAAGCACGAAGCGGCGGTCAGGCAACGCCGAAGGCCTCATGGAACCACAGCCGGAGGAGCCAGGCCTGCGCGGCCCCGAGCGCGAGATAGATGCCGCCCCGCCACGGAAGCGGCAGCCGCCGGACCATGTCCCAGACCGCAAGGATGATCAGGGGGTTCGTGAAGGCGAAGCGCGGGATCGAGAGCAGCCCCGTGCTGAGCGGGATGAGCAGGGTGGTGAGGCAGATCGCCGTTTCCAGCCATCGGCGCGCCCAGGCGAGCCAGCCGCAGATCAGCAGCGCGGCGATGCCGGCGATGGCGAGATAGGTGTCGCTCATCGCCTGCGCGGGTTCGCGGAACAGGTTGCCCAGGTCATTCGCGGCAAGGCCATCGAACAGCAGCGTGAGAGGATTCTCGAGGCTGCGGCCCCAGGCAAGCTGGACGTGCTGGAAGGCGAGCGCATCGCCCACGCGGCCATGGAGGAAGAACATGTAGCCGGCCAGGCCGAGCGCGCCGACAGCGCCGAAGGCGGCGCCCTGCAGGAAGGAGAGGCTGGCTTCCTTCCGCGCCTCCGGCGTCCGGGCTTTCAGCAGGCCGGTGAGCGCGGGGATGAGGACGGCCAGCATGGCGATGGCCGTCACGACGATGCCGGTGGGGCGCGTCGCGCAAAGGCCCATGGCGGTCAGCGCGGCCGGAAGCCAGTGCCCACCGCGCAGCAGCAGGAGCGTGGCCAGCATGAGGACCGCGAACAGCGTTTCCGTATAGGGGATGGAGAAATAGAGGCCCCAGGGCCAGACGCAGAGGAAGATCACCAGTTCCAGAGGCATCCCCCAGCCGGACCGCGCCTGCCTCGTGCGGGTGAACCAGAGCGTGGCGAGCAGGATGAGAACGGGCAGCAGCGCGAGGTTCACCACGGTTGCGGCGAGGGCGTAGGTCATGCCCGTCAGCCGCGCGATGCTGCCGAAAAGCCAGGGGAAGGCGGGGAAGAAGGCCCAGTTGGACCGATTCGCCGTTTCCAGCCCGTCGGGGCTGGGTGTTGGCTGGTAGCCCAGCTCCGCGACCGTGATGTACCAGCCGCAATCCCAGCGGCAGAAGGCCTGGACGAGGCCGATGGGTTGGGCTGCCGCGATGTAGAGGCCGTAGCGCAGGGCCAGCGCCGCGGCGAGCACGGCCAGCAGGAGAGGCAGGCCGTGCCCGCGGGGCGACCGGAGGCGCCATGGCACGCCGGGCATTCCGGATGCCGGCCGGGCGGTCAGGCCGGCCGGCGCGCGGGAGCGAGCCTGCTCTCCATCCACCGGATCAGGCCGGATTCTGCGCGACCTCGGAATTGTAGGTTCCGATGATGTCAGAGAGCAGCTTCAGCGCCTCCGCCCTGGGGCGCTGGAAGGTGTTGCGGCCGATAATGGAGCCGTTGCCGCCGCCCTGATGGATGCCGCGCGCCATGTCCATCATCGCCTCGTTCGTGCCGGCCTCGCCGCCGGAGAAGACGACGAGGCGGCGGCCGCCGAAGCAGGACTGCACGACATGCCGGATGCGGCCGGCGAGGGCGCCGATATCGGGGACGGGCTGCTTTTCGTAGGTCTTCTTGGCGGCATCGAGGAAGATCGCCTCGGTGGGCGGCTTCACCTTGATGATGTGGGCGCCCATCAGCGCGGCCATGTGCGCGGCATAGGCGCAGATGTCGAGCGCGGTCTCGCCGACTTTGTCGAGCATCGGGCCGCGCGGATAGCTCCAGACCACGACGGCGAGGCCGGCGGCTTTCGCCTCCTCGGCCAACTCGCGCAGCTCCTCCATCATTTCGAACTGGTATTCGGAACCGGGATAAATGGTGAAGCCGATGGCGGAGCAGCCGAGGCGGAGCGCATCGGCGACCGAGCCGGTGACGGCCTGGTCCTTGGTGGTGGAGAGCGAGTTGCTGCTGTTCACCTTCAGGATGGTCGGGATCGCGCCGGCATAGGTGGAGGCGCCGGCCTCGATCATGCCGAGCGGGGCGGCATAGGCGTTCAGCCCGGCCTCGATCGCCAGCTCGAAATGGTAGCGTGGGTCATAGGCGGCGGGGTTGGGCGCGAAGGAGCGGGCGGGGCCGTGCTCGAAACCCTGATCCACCGGCAGGATGACCATGCGGCCGGTGCCGCCGAGCTTTCCCTCCATCAGCATGCGGGCGAGCTTGCCCTTGGTGCCGGGGTTGTCGCTCTCGTACCAGGAGAGGATTTCCTTGACCTTCGGCGTCAATTGCATGGCGTTCTCCCGTTCGGCTTGGAATTGTTCAAAGGAGTTAGCGCGGCGGCGCGGGTTCTGTCACGGGCAGGGGCACGCTGCCGAGATGGCGCGCGAGGATGGCGCGGCCGCCGGGGCGGCGCAGGTCGAGGCGCGACAGGTCCAGCGCCTCCAGCGCCGCGGGGAGGAGGGTGGCGCCGGCCTCCGCCGCCGCGTCGCGCACCGCCGGGAAGGCGGGGTGGGCGGGATCGAGGATCAGCAGGCGCCAGCCCTGGCGGATGGCGTCGAGCGCGAGGCCCGGTGTGGCGCCGCAATCCAGCACTGCCTGGTACGGGACATCGGGATGGGCGGCGGCGGCGCGTGCGAGCATGGCGGCCACCACCGCGGCGCCCGGCCAGGCGGCGGCGCCGGGCGCGGAAAGGAGGAGAACGCCCGATGGAGGGGCGAGGGCGAGGGTGATGGCGGCCTCGTGCTCGGATCGGAAGCGGATCGCGGGGGGGGTCACGGTTGACCCTCTTGCGGGTGGGTGCGTAAAGCCCTCACGCTCACGTGTGACGCCCTGAAACGGGCTTGGAGCAATGGCTGGCCCGCGGTCTGCCGCGGGTGGATGGGATTGGGGACGGCATGTCGGACAGCCTGGCAGAGGCGGCCGCGCGTTTGGAAGCGGCGGTGGAGCGGCTGGCCCAGGTTGCCGCGCGGATGCCACGGGGCACGCCCGCGCCCGCCGGCGTGCCGGTGGAAGAGGTGGCGGCGCTCTCGGCGCGGCTGGAGGCGACCATCGCCCGGCTGCGGGCCGCGTTGCCGGAGGGTGCCGAGATGCCCGAGGGTGAGGATATCGCAATGCCGGATGAGGGCGAGGAGCCGGGCGACGGCCCGCGCCGCGCCGGGGAGGGCTGAGCTTTGGGACAGGTCACGGTTCGCGTTGGCGGATACAGCCATCCGGTTTCCTGCGAGGACGGGCAGGAGGCGCATCTGATCGCGCTGGCCGGGGAGGTGGACCGGCGGGTCGCCTCGGTGAAGACCATGGGCGGATCCTATGGCGAGCCCCGGCTGCTGCTGCTGGCGGCGCTGCTGCTGGCCGACGAGGTGCATGACCTGAAGGTGGAACTGCACCAGGCGCGGGCCGGGATGCTGCCTCCGCCGTCATCGGCCGATCCGAAGCTGGCCGAGAGGTTGGCGCGGGTGGCGGACCGGATCGAGGGTATTGCGTCCGATCTCGGAAAAGCCTGAGACGCGGCCCTGGCGCGGGACGCCCCGGGAGCCTACATAAGGTGGGCGGGGCTGCCTTTCGCGCCAGGCAAATCATCCCCAGGGCCAATAAGCATCCTCCGGGAGCTGGCTCTGTCCGGACCCTGGTCCGGGTATCTGGCGCCCACCTGCGCTAGCAGGCCTTGGGAGGACGAATCGCCAGCGGTCATGGCGGCTCCGCACTCATCACCCCCTTCCTCCGTCGGCGACGACGCGCTGCTCCGCGCGGCGAAGGTCGTCGCGCGCGAGGAAGCCATGGCGCGCCGCGCCCGTGCCCAGGCCGAGGGCACCGGGCCGGCGCTGGCCGCGCATGTGCTGCGCGATGCCCCGCCGCCGCCGGGTGCCGTGGTGGCCGGGTTCTGGCCGATGGGCCATGAGATCGATATCCGGCCGCTGATGCGGGCGCTGGCGGCGCGGGGACATTCACTTTGCCTGCCGCGCACCCCCAAGCGCGGGTCGCCGCTGGATTTCCGTGCCTTCGCCTTCGGGGATGCCATGGCGAAGGGGCCCTTCGGGACCTTGCAGCCCCCGGAAGACGCGCCGCCCGTGGTGCCGGGCTGGCTGATCGTGCCGCTGCTGGCCTTCGACCGCGCGGGGCGGCGGCTGGGCTATGGCGGTGGCTATTACGACCGGACGCTGGCGGGGTTGCCAGGCGCCCGGACGCTTGGCGTGGCCTTTGCCTGCCAGGAGATGGATGTGGTGCCGTCCGGCCCCCGCGACGCGCCGCTGGATGCGGTGGCGACGGAGGCGGGGGTGCTGCGCTTTCGAGAAGGTCGGGTTGGTTGAGAATCCTGTTTCTGGGTGACGTGGTCGGGCGATCGGGGCGCGATGCGGTGGTGTCCCGGCTGCCGGGGCTGCGGCGCGAGCTTTCCGCCGATCTGGTGGTGCTGAACGCGGAGAATGCCTCGCATGGCTTCGGGCTGGCGCCGGACATGGCGCGGGCCTTCCTGGAGGCGGGCGCCGATGTCCTGACGCTGGGCAACCATGCCTGGGACCGCAAGGAGATCATCCCCTATATCGAGGGCGAGCCACGGTTGATCCGGCCGATGAACTACGCGCCCGGGACGCCGGGGCGCGGGGCCACGGTGGTCGAGGTTCCGGGCGGGCGGCGCGCGCTGGTGCTGCAGGTGATGGGGCGGCTGTTCATGGAGCCGCTGGACGACCCGTTCCGCGCGGCGCAGGCCGAGCTGGCGCGGCATTCCATGGGCGCTAACGGGTCGGTGCAGGCCGTGGTGGTGGACATCCACGCGGAAGCCACGAGCGAGAAGCTGGGCTTCGGGCATTCCTTCGATGGGCGGGTGAGCCTTGTGGTTGGAACTCACACCCATGTGCCGACCGCCGACCACCAGGTGCTGGAGGGCGGCACCGCCTATGTCAGCGATGCCGGGATGTGCGGCGATTATGACAGCGTGATCGGGATGCAGAAGGGCGGGGCCTCGCTCCGCTTCTGGCGGAAGGTGCCGGTGGAGCGGCTGGCCCCGGCCGAGGGCGAGGCGACCCTGTGCGGCGTGCTGGTGGAGACCGATGACGCGACGGGGCTGGCGCGGCGGATCGGGGCGCTGCGGCTCGGCGGGCGGCTTTCGCAGGTGATGCCAGGCTTCTGAAACGCGGCTTTCCAGGAGGGTGGATCGGGACGGGTGGGGTGAAACCCATCGCCGGCCCGGTCGCTTTCCCCCGAAGTCCGGTGTCCCGGCACGCCCAGGCGGCGTGGCCGGCGGGCATGGCGTGCCGTTTCGGCCGGCCGGATCTGATGGCCGGCCAGGCCTTCGCGGCGGCTTCGGGCCGTTCGCGGTTCCGCCATGCGACCGGACTGGACAGCACAGACGCGTGGAGCTTCCCGACGCATGCAGCACCCCATCCGTGCCAGGAACCCGTCTGAGCATCTTTCTGCCTGCCCCGCGGGATGGTCGGGCTTCCGGCCCGGGGGAGGGGTGGCGGGCGCCTCGCGTGGTTTTGTGCTGCTGTTCCTTCTGGTGGCCGGGTTCGCCTTTCCCTCCATGCCGGCATGGGCGCAGCAGCCGGCGGTGGGTGCGGCGTTGACGCCGGCGCAGGCACGGCAGGCGCTCGATGTCCTGCAGGACGACGCGCGGCGCCAGCAGGTGCTCGATGTGCTCAGGGCGGTCGCGGGTGCCGCCCCGGCGGTGCCCCGGGCTGCGTTGGCGGCGGCACCGCCCGCGGTTCCGGCAGCGCCCGCGACGGCCGGATCGGAGGAGCCGGTCTCCCTGACCTCGGACAGCCTGCTGGCGGAGATCATCGCCGCCCTGACCACCTGGCTCTCCACGCTGTCGGGGCATCTGGCGGCGGCGGGGGCCGCGATCGGCAGCGTGCCGCTGGTCTGGAACTGGCTGGTGCGGACGGCGACCAACCCCTTCGCGCAGACCGCCGTGCTGGACGTGGCCTGGCGGCTGGCGGTGGTGCTGGCCTGCGCCTGGGTTGCGAGCTGGGCGATCCGGCGCGGGCTCCGGCGGCCGATGCGGGCCGTGGAGGGCCGCGCGGAGGCGCGGGTGGCGCAGCGGCGCGAGGCGCGGGCGGCGGGCGATCCGAAGACCGAGCCGGTGGTCGCGAGCCGGGCGGAGCTGCACCTGATCCGCCGTGCACCGCTGGCGGTCTTGCGGCTGGTGCTGGAGCTGATCCCGATCGCGGCCTTCGCGGCGGTGGGGAACCTGCTGCTGGCCTCGGCGCTGGGGAATGGCGGCGTCACGCCGGTGATCATCCTGGCTGCGGTCAACGCCTTCGTCGTGCAGCAGGTCATCATGGCGGTCGGGCGGGCGGTGGTGTCGCCGGGGTCGCGGGCGCTGCGGCTGTTCCGCCTTTCGGACGAGAGCGCGGCCTATGCGGAGGTATGGCTGGGGCGGGTTACGGGGGTTGCCATCTATGGCATGGCGGTGCTTGAGATCGCGCGCATCCTCGGGCTCTATCCGGCCGCCTATGCCTCGGCCGCCAAGCTCGTCATCCTGCTGAACCACATCCTGCTGATCGTCGTGGTGCTGCAATGCCGCCGGCGGGTGGCGGTGATGATCGATGCGCCCGCGCATGCCACCAGCGCCCTCGCGGTGGCGCGGCACTGGCTGGCGCGGATCTGGCACATCGTCGCGATCTTCCTGCTGATGGCGCTGTGGTTCGTCTGGGCGCTGCAGATCGAGAACGGCTACGGGCTGCTGCTGCGCTATCTCGGTGCCACGGCGGCGGTGCTGGTGGTGGCCCGGCTGGCCGCGGTGACGGTGCTGGGGCTGCTGGACCGGGCGTTCAAGATCAAGGCGGAGACGACGCAGCGGCTTCCCTTCCTGGAGGGGCGGGCGAACCGGTACGTGCCGCTCCTTCGCCGGGTGGTCTCGGTCGGGATCGGCATCATCGCCGTGCTCGCCCTGTTGCAGATCTGGGGGCTCGATGTCGCGGCCTCCTTCCAGAACGGGCGGCTGGGGCAGCGGATCGCCAGCTCC
>DATCMG010000561.1:0-4588 GCA_036563555.1 Roseomonas sp.
CAGCGCCATGGGAGAGGCATGGCAAGGGGCGCGGCCCTTCTCGCTATCCGCCGACCAGGCAGCGGCGCGGATCGAGCGGGCGTTGCGGGCGGGGCGGCCGAGCTGCACCTTCCCCCTGCCGCTGGTGGCCGGGTTGCGCGCCCTGGCGCTGCTGCCGGCACCGCTCGCGGATCGCGCGGCGCGGCTGCTGCGCTTCCGGATCGATGCGTCAGATTAGCGGCGGGGGCGGCTCCACCACAGGCTGGTTGATCAGGCCGTGATGCAGGCGGTGAACGGCGGCCTCCACCGCGGCGTCGAGGCCGGGGCGGGCGTAGTAGACGCCCCGAATATGCAGGCAATGGGCGATGCCGCGCAGGAAAGCCTCGCGCAGCTCGGGATGGGGCGGGCGGCCTTCGGTCCAGAAACTGTCCAGCGGGCCGGGATGCGTGAGGCCCGGGATCTTGTAGAGCGCCTCGCCCAGGGCATGGGTCGGCAGCCGGTCCACGATGGAGCGCAGCCCGACCGTGCTGTTGATGGTGATGACGCCCTGCACGCTCTCGGTGATAGCGCCGAGATTGCCGCCGCCAAGATAATGGACGCGGTCGGCCACGCCCGCCTGCTTCGCGATCTGGGTGACGCGGCGGCGCCAGTTCTTGATGGCGGGGTCCAGTGGGTGGACCTTGAACAGCAACTGTGCATCCGGCGACGCATGGGCGGCGAAGGAGCGCGTCACCTCCTCAATGGCGGTGTCGAGGTCGGGATAGGAGGAATAGGCGCGGACGGAGAAGTCGGTCTCCATCTGCATCGCCATCAGGAAAAGCGGTCCGCCGCCCTTCAGCCTGGAGATGATGGCGTCGGCCCGCCGATTCGCCTGGGCGCGCGTGACGATCCGCAGCAGCGTGCCGAGATAGACCTGGATCGGATGATAGATCTGGTGGCTCTTGTAGTGCCGGAAGAAGCCCGGGATGAGCGAGACCATGTGGTAGGCCACGTCCAGGACGGCCTGGTTGAAGAAGCTGTCCCGGTGCCGCACCGCGAGGTCGGGCGGTGGCAGGGTCTCGGCCAGGGCGATAATCGCGGCGGGGTCGCGCGGGAACTGGCTGTCGCGGCCCAGCCCGTCGAATTCGAAGGTGATCCAGTCCGGGCGGAGATAGCCGAAATCGGTCGCCACCACCGCGATGCCGCGTGGCTTGGCCGCCGCTATGGCCTCCCGGTGATAGAAGCGCTGCTCACCGAGCAGGATGATGTCGGTGATCCCATGCGTGTCGAGGAAGCCGGCGATGAAAGCCGGCCAATCAGCCTGCCGGCCCTTGAAGTCCACCGCTCCCGGGCCGCGCCAGAACAGCTTGTCACCGAGGCAGAGATTGATCCGGTGCACGTCATGGCCGAGTACCCGGAGCCCCGCGCCCACCTCATCGAAGAAAGGGGTGATGGGGCCCTGCAGGAACAGGAAGCGCCTCGGCCGCGGGGCGTTTTCGGGTTCCTGTGACACGCCGTTTCCATATGCTCCGCGCGGTGCGAGGACAACCCGTGCAGTCCGGGTGGAGCGCGGCGCCGGCCGGCTTCGCCTTCAGATCCGGGCCCGCAGCGCTGCCCAAAGATCCCCGGGCCCGACCAGCCGGACTCCCTGGCGCCGTGCCTCGCGCAGCGCGGCGCGGGACGGGAAGGGGCAATAAGGCAGGGGTTCGACCGTCCGCTCCGCTTGCGCTCCCGTTGCAAGGCGCGCCACCACCTCGCCCGCCAGCGGGACGGCGGCCCGGTGCAGCAGCCGCGCGGCGGCGGAGGCGGTGGTGCGGAGTGGCAGCGATACGGCGCGCTGCGCCAGTACTGCCCCCGCATCGATGCGGGGAACAAGTCGGTGGACCGTGACGCCAAAGGCACGGTCGCTCTCCATTCCGGCCCAGAAGGTGGGGATGGGGCCGCGATGGCGGGGCAGGAGGCCGGGGTGGATGTTGATCCCGCCCATTGGCGTCAGGGCGAGGGTTTCGGCCGAGAGGATCTGGTCGAAATGGAAGGTGACGATCAGCTCCGCTCCCGCCGCGCGTAGCGCCGCATGGAAGGCGGGGCCGTTGACGTCCTCCACGACCACTTCGGGGATGTGCCCGTCGCGGCAGAGACGGGCAAGCGGTCCGGGCCCGGGGGAAAGGGCGGCGGCGATCCGCGGCAGCGACATGTTCACGGCGAGATAGCCGAGCATCCGTGGGCCGGACCGGCGCAGATGCCGCCAGGCCTGGCCGAACGAGCCCCCGGCATTTCGGCGATAGGGATTGGAGAGACCGACCAGGGCAAGGCTGTCCCGGTGGGATGCGGCGAATTCGGCGGTCGCCTCGGCGCTCGCGGCGCTGGGCAGGGTGAGGAGGGCGAGGCGCGGCGGGCGGTCCGCCGTCCCGTCCCTCAGCCCGCCAGCTCCGCCGGAGCGATCCCGGCTGCCGTCTCCGCCACGATGTCGAGCGCGCGGTCCAGCTGCGCCTCCGTATGCTCCGCCGAGAGGAAGAAGCGGAGGCGCGCGGCGCGTTCGGGCACGGCGGGGAAGGTGATGGGCTGCACGTTCACGCCGCGCCGGAACAGCTCGCTCGAGAGCCGCCCGGCCCGCACCGAGGAGCCGGTCATCAGCGGCACGATGGCATGGCCGCCCGAGGCGCCGGCATCGAGGCCCCGCGCCCGCAACCCGTCCCGGAAATAAGCGGCGCGCGCGTTGAGCCTGGCCACGCGCCAGGGCTCCTCGCCCAGGATGCGAAGGGATTCGAGGGCCGAGGCCGCGAGCACCGGGGCAAGGCCGACCGAATAGACGAAGCCGGGCGCGGTGTGGCGCAGCCAGTCGATCAACTGGCGCTTCGTCGCGATGTAGCCGCCGCAGGAGGAAAGGGTCTTGGAGAGCGTGCCCATCCAGATATCCACCCCGGACGGGTCCACGCCCTGCAGCTCCGCGATTCCATGCCCGGTCGGGCCGAGCACGCCCATGGAATGCGCCTCGTCCACCATGAGCCAGGCATCGTGGCGGCGGGCGACCTCGATGAAGCGGGCGAGGTCGGGGACATCGCCATCCATGGAGTAATGGCCCTCGATGAGGATGAGGGCGCGGCCGGCGCCGCGGCGGGCGGCGGCCAGCTCGCGCTCGGCGGCGTGAGGGTCGTTATGGGCGAAGGGAATGCGCCGGGCGCCGGAGAGGCGCGCGCCCTCGACGCAGGAATTATGGATCATCGCGTCGTGCAGGATCACGTCGCGCGGGCCCATCAGATGGCCGATCACCGTCACATTGGTGGCGTGGCCGGAGACGAAGCAGAGCGCGCCCTCCGTCCCGTAATGCGCGGCCAGGGCAGATTCCAGCTCCGCATGGAGCGGCCGCTCGCCGGAGACGATGCGGGAGGCGGAGGCGGAGATGCCGTGGCGGTCGATTGCGGCATGGGCGGCGGCCTTCACGCGCGGATCGCCGTTCAGGCCGAGGTAATTATAGGAGGAGAAGTTCAGGTACTCGGTCTCGCCGATCACCGTCGTGGCGGCGGCCACGCCTTCATGCGGGCGGAAGAAGGGGTTCGGGAGGTCGAGCGCCTCCATCGCCGTCTTCACCAGCTCGAAATCCCGCACCGCGGGAAGATCCGAGAAGGAACGCCCCCCATCGGCCCCGCCGCTCTCCTCCTGCCGCGCGCGGCGCTTGGAGAGGCGTTGGAGCAGGGCGAGGCGGGCGGTGGCGGAAAGGCCGAGGCCCTGGTTCAAGCTTGCTTCTCCATGGAACCGCCAGGCGGGGCCGCGCCAACGGTCCCGGGCAGGGTTGCGGCATCGGCCGGCGTCGGCTCCGGTGTAGGTAGGGTGGGCACGCCCGGTTCGAAATGCTCCAGCAGCGTGTCCATCTGGGCCTCGCGCGTTCCGCCCGATAGCCCCTCCACCATGCGGGCAGCCAGGCCGGCGACCGTAAGGTCCTCCGTCACGGCCGAGAGCGGGACGGTCATGCCGAGCCGCGCCTCCAGCGCGCCCCTTAGCTCCAGCCCGCCGAGGCTGTCGAGGCCGAGCCGGGCGACCGGTGCGTCGGGCGCAATGCTTTCCGGCGGCAGGCGCAGGATGCGGCCCAGCTCCTCCGCCCCGATGCGGACAAGCATGGCCTGCGCCTCGGCCGGCGGCAGGGCGATAAGGTGGGCGCGCATGTCGGCGATTCCGGCATCCGTCTCCTCCGCCCGGCCGCGCAGGGCGGCGAAGGCGGGCTCGCGCAGCACGGGCAGGGCGGCGCCAACGCGCTTCCAGGCAACGCGGGCGAGGGAGACGACAGGGGCGCCCGATCCGATCAGCCGGGGAAGGGCCTCCAGGGATTCTCGGGCCGTCATCGGCTCCACGCCGAGGCGCCGGGCGAGGGTACGGGCCGTTTCGGCATCCCGCGCCAGGATGCCGGCATCGGCGATCGGGCCCCAGCCCACGGCCAGCGCCGGGCGGCCCCGGGCGCGGCGGCGGCGGGCCAGCGCCTCCAGCCCCGCATTGGCGGCGACATAATTCGCCTGCCCCGGATTGCCGAGCGAGGTGGTGGCCGAGGAGAAGAGCAGGAAAAGGTCGAGCGGGTCCGCGGCCGTCAGCCGGTCCAGGTTTTCCGCCGCCGTGAGCTTCGGCGCGAGGATGCGGGCGA
>DATCMG010000565.1:0-6233 GCA_036563555.1 Roseomonas sp.
GCGCCCGCAAGGCGCCCGCCGCCCGCGGGGCCGCACCCAAGAAGGCCGCGAGCCCGGCGCCGCGCGCGGCCAAGCCCGCCGCCACGCGCTCCAAGGCTCCGGCGGCGCCCGCGCGCAGCAAGGCGCCCGCGCCGGCGACGCGCGCCAAGGCAGCGCCCGCCAGCCGGGCGAAGGCGGCACCGGCCACGCGCAGCAAGGCCGCGCCGGCCGCCAGCCGCGCGAAGCCCGCCGCGACGACACGCGCCAAAGCCCCGGCCGCCTCTCGCGCGCCCACCAAGGCAGCCCCGGCCCGCAGCAAGGCCCCTGCCGCGACCCGCGCGACGAAGCCCGCCGCCAAGGCCAGTGCCCGCCCGGCGCCCGCCAGCCGCGCAAAGTCTGCCACCCCAACGCGGGCGAAGCCCGTCGCCCCAACGCGGGCAAAGCCCGCTGCCTCAACGCGGGCGAAGGCCACCTCTCCCGCCCGCTCCACGCGCGCGGCGGCGCCTGAGGTGACCACGACCCGCACGACCAGGGCCCCGACCGCGCGCAACACCAAGCCGGCCGCCCGGAGCACTGCCGCCGCGAAGGCGCCGGCCCGCCCTGCGGCCGCCCCGCGCGGCCGCGTCGCAGAGCCGGCGCCACGCGCCACCCCCTCCCGCGCCCGCCGCGCGCCCGAGACTCCGGATCCCATCGACGCCCGCATCGCGGAGTTGGAGGCCGAGACCGTCCCCACCCCGCGCAAGCGCGCCACGGTCGCCGGCCCGAAGAAGCGCGGCAAGGCTGCCCCCCGCATCGCGCCGAGCCCGGACCGGCTCGATGAGCTGGTGCGCGCCGCCGTCGCCAGCCTTGAGGACGACAAGGCCGAGAACGTCGTGGTGCTCGATGTCGCCACCCGCTCCGCCTTCGCCGACCGGATGATCGTCGCCACCGGCCTTGCCGAGCGGCAGATCGAGGCGATGGCACGCCATGTGGAGGAGGCGCTGGCCGAGCACGGCATCCGCCGCCTCCGCACCGAGGCCTCGCCCGACTGGGTGCTGCTCGATGCAGGCGACGTGGTCATCCATCTCTTCAAGCCCGAGGCACGGGCGAATTACGCCTTGGAGCGGATGTGGGGCCCGGGCAGCCCGGCGCCGGAGGAGCACAGCATGGACACTGCCGGGCCGGCCTCCGACGATGAACTCGGCAATGATGACGAAGCGGTGGAGATCGAAGCCGGCGCCGCCGATCCGGATGCGCCGGATGCGGTGGATGACGAGGTGCTGCCCATCGACGAGGTGCTGGACGGCCCGGCCGGCACCACCCTGAGCGACTCCAACGGCGAAGAGGACCAGGGCTAATCCTCCATGGCGCCGCCCCTCCTTCTTGCCGTGGGCCGGGCCCGCGGCGGGCCGGAGGCGGCGCTGTTCGAGCACCACAATGCCCGCCTCCGCCCGCCCCTCCTCCTGCGGGAGCTTGCGGAGGCACGTGGGTCACCCGCCGAGATCCGCCGGCGGGAGGCGACCGCCCTGCTGGCGGCCCTGCCTGACGCCGCCTTCGTCATCGCACTCGACCTGGGCGGCGAAATGCCGGACAGCGAAAGGCTGGCGGCACTGACGGGCAAATGGGCCGAGGCGGCCCGCCCCCTCGCCTTCGTCATCGGCGGCGCCGAGGGATTGGACGAATCCGTGCTAGCGCGGGCCGACCACCGCCTCTCGCTCGGGCGGTTGACCTGGCCGCACATGCTGGTGCGCGGGCTGCTGGCGGAAGCGCTGTTCCGCGCCCAGTGCATCCGCGCCAACCATCCCTATCACCGCGCCTGGCGGCCGGGCTGAGGCATACCCGGCCGAAAGTTCGTTGCGGCCACGGGCCATGCCGGGCGGGCTCGCGCCATGATCGCCCTCCCCCTCGTGGCGCTACTCTGGGCCGGGCTGCATATCGGGATCGCCTGGGCGGCGATGCTTCACCTTCATCCCGTGGTCTTCGGCGCCTCACCGATCCCGCGCTGACCCTTGCGCGCGGCGCCCTGCCTTGCGATGCGTGGGGCCATCGAACGGCCGAAGGGATCCCGCAAGATGCAGAGCGCGCGCGAAGCCCCGGCAACGGGCAAAGCCCCACACCCCGTCCTGCCCCATCGCTACAACAAGGCCGAGGAGCGCGAGGGCTTCGTCCGCGCCCTGTTCGACCAGACGGCGCCGCATTACGACCGGATCGACCGGATCTTCTCCCTCGGCACCGGGCCGGGCTATCGCCGCCGGGCGCTGCGCGAGGCCGGGCTGCGGCCGGGGATGCGGGTGCTGGACGTGGCGGTGGGCACGGGCCTCGTCGCGCGCCAGGCGGTGGCCATCACCGGCGACCCGGCCCTGGTTACCGGCCTGGACCCCAGCGAGGGGATGCTGGCCGAGGCGCGGCGCTCCCTGCCCGGCGTCACCCTCATCCCGGGCAAGGCGGAACGCATTCCACTGCCGGATGACAGCGTCGATTTCCTCTCCATGGGCTATGCGCTGCGCCATGTCGCCGATCTCGGCGCGGCTTTTTCGGAATACCGGCGCGTGCTGAAGCCCGGCGGCACGGTGCTGCTGCTTGAGATCGGCCGGCCGGAGAGCCGCCTGGCCCGCGGCATCGCCCGCTTCTACATGGGCGCCGCCATCCCGGCCCTGTGCTGGCTCGCCGCGCCCCGCCACCGCTCCGGCGAGCTGATGAAATACTACTGGGAGACGATTGAGGCCTGCGTGCCCGCCGAGACCATCCTTGGCGCCCTGCGCGAGGCAGGCTTCACCGGCGCCACTTGCGCGACGGAGCTGGAGGTGTTCCGGGCCTATACCGCCCGCGCCTGAGCGGCGCCCGGGCCACCCGGCCGTGGACCGGCGGCGCGCGTCGCGTTAAGCCGCCGGAAGCCAGTCCGCGTGAGGTTGCCCATGCCCCGTCCGAAGCCCGTCATGCTCGCCATTCTCGATGGCTGGGGTTGGCGGGAGGACCGGGCGGACAATGCCGTCGCCCAGGCGAATACGCCGGTCTTCAACACCCTCTGGGCCTCCTGCCCCCATGCCTTCCTGCGCACCTGCGGCCCGGATGTCGGCCTGCCCACGGGCCAGATGGGCAATTCCGAGGTCGGCCACCTGAATATCGGCGCCGGCCGGATCGTCATGCAGGACCTGCCGCGCATCGACACTGCCATCGCCGATGGCTCCATCGCCTCCCTTCCCCCCGTCGCCTCGCTGATCCGGCAGTTGCAGGCCGCGGGCGGCACGCTGCATCTCTGCGGCCTCGTCTCGCCGGGCGGGGTCCACTCGCATGAGGCCCATGCGCTGGCACTCGCCGGCGTCTTTGCCGCCCAGGGCATCCCGGTGGTGGTGCATGCCTGGACCGATGGCCGCGACACCCCGCCCAAGGCCGCCGCCGAAACCCTGCCTGCCTTCGAGGCCGCCCTGCCCACGGGCGCGCGCATCGCCACCGTCACCGGCCGATACTTCGCCATGGACCGCGACAACCGCTGGGAACGCGTGTCCCAGGCCTGGCGCGCCATGGTTCTGGCCGAGGGCGCCCCGGATTCCGTGCCCGCCGCCAGCGCGACGGATGCGGTCCGCAACGCCCACGCCGCCGGCAAGACCGACGAGTTCATCTCCGCCACCGTCCTGCCGGGCTACACCGGCATGAAGGACGGCGACGCGCTGCTCTGCTTCAACTTCCGCGCCGACCGGGTGCGGCAGATCCTCGCCGCGCTGCTCGACCCCGACTTCACGGGCTTCCCGCGTCCGCGCGACCCGTCCCTCTGTGCCGCCCTCGGCATGACCGAGTATTCCGAGGCGCTGAACCCGTTCCTCGGCACGATCTTCCCGCCGCAATCCATGGCGGACCTGCTCGGCCCGACCGTCTCGGCCGCCGGGATGACGCAGCTCCGCATGGCGGAGACGGAGAAGTACCCGCACGTCACCTACTTCCTGAATGGCGGCGAGGAGAGGCCCTTCCCCGGAGAGGACCGGATCATGGTCCCCTCCCCCAAGGTCGCGACCTATGACCTGCAGCCCGAGATGTCGGCCCCCGAGCTGGCGTCGAAGGCGGAGGCCGCGATCCGGTCGGGCCAGTACGGCATGATCATCCTGAACTTCGCCAATGCGGACATGGTCGGCCACACCGGCAGCCTGGCCGCCGCCATCAAGGCCTGCGAGGCGGTGGATGCCGGCCTCGGCCAGATCGTCTCCGCGATCCGGGATATGGGCGGCGCGCTGCTCGTCACGGCGGATCATGGCAATGCGGAGATGATGAAGGATCCCGCGACCGGCGGGCCGCACACGGCGCACACGCTGAACCGCGTGCCCGTGCTGCTGCTCGGCGGCCCTGACGGCGTCGCCCTGCAGGACGGACGGCTGGCGGATCTGGCACCGACCATGCTGGCCCTGCTCGGCCTGCCCCAGCCCGCGGCGATGACGGGCCGGAGCCTGATGGAAGCGGCCAGGGGGTGACCTTGCGCGGCCGCCGCGCCGCCCCGCCCGCCCCACGGGCGCTGCCATCCGGCCTGCCCGGGCTGGCGGTGCTGGCGCTGCTGCCGGCCCTCGCCCTCGCGCAGCCCGACCGCCGGGCCCTGGGCGAGGCGGAGCGGGAGGCCCGCGCGGCGCAAGGCGAGGCCGCTGCCATCGCCCGCGATGCCCGGGCGGCCGAGGCCGCGGAGCGCAGCCTCGCGGAGCGCCGCGCCGAGGCCGGCCGCCGCGCCGTTGCCGCCGAGACGGCGGTGGCCGAGGCGGAATCCCGGCTGGAAGCCGCCCAGGCCGCGCGCGACGCCGCCGAGGCCGACCTGACCCGCCGCGCCGAGGCCATGGCCCCACTGATTCCCGCCATGCGCCGCCTGGGCCTCTGGCCGGCCGAGACGCTGCTCGTCGTCCCCGCCTCGCCGGAGGAGGCGTTGCGGGGGGCGCTGGTGCTGCGCGGCCTTGCCCGCCGCCTCTCGCAGGAAGCGGCCGAATACCGCATGGCGCGGGAGGAGGCGGCCCGCGCCACCGCCTCGCTGGAGGCCGAGCGCACCCGCCTCGTCGCCGCCCGCGTTGCCGCGCGCGAGGCGGCGGAGGCGGTGGAGGCCGCGCTGGCCGAGGCCCGCCAGCACCGCGAGGCCGCCCGGGATGCCGAGACCGCCGCCACCCGCCGCGCCGCCGCCGCCGCCGCCCAGGCCCGTGACCTGCGTGGCGCCGTGGAACGGCTGGAGCGCGAGGCCAGGGCGCGCGAGGCCCGGGAGCGCGCAGAAGCGGCGGAACGCGCGCGGGAGGCCGAGGCCCGCGAGCGCGAGGCCCTGGCCCGCAAGCGCGAAGCCGAGGCGCGCGAGCAGATGGCCCGCAACAATGCCGACCGGGAGAGTGCCGCCCGCGACCGCGCCGCGCGCGAGGCGGCAGCCCGCGACGCCCGTGAAGCCGAACGGGAGGCCGAGACGGCCCGCGAAAGCGCCGAGGCCGCGCGCGAGCGCACCCGGGAGGCGGCGGCCAGCCAGCCCCGCCCGTCGCGTGGCGCCCCGGTGGCCGGGGCCGTTCAGCGCGACTTCGGCCAGGCCGGCGCCACCGGCCAGACCTGGTCGGCCCCCGCCGGCGCGCGGGTGGTGAGCCCCTGTGGCGGGCGGGTCGTCTTCGCCGGCCCTTTCCGCTCCTACGGGCGGATGTTGATTGTGGATTGCGGCGGCGGATACCATTTTGTCCTCGCCGGGCTCGACCGGCTGGACGCGGAGCCAGGGCCGCGCGTCCTGGCCGGGGAGGCGGTGGGCACACTTGGTAACGCCGGAGGGTCTGGTGGGGGCCGTGCGTCGCTCTACCTTGAACTCCGGCGCGGTGGCCGGGCAGTGGACCCGTCGGGCTGGACCGCACGGGGCTGAAGCGGGGCTGAGGCCTCGAATCCTTAACCGCTGGGCAGGACGCCCTGCGGCAATATAGTCAAGCGTCGTGGTGGGCCACGGCGAGAGGGGTGTTTCGGATGCGTGATCCTGCTGGGGTGTCTTCCAAGCCGCGCTTCCGCATGCGGGCGCTGGCCTCTGTCGCGGCGGCCTTCACCGCCGGCGCCATCGCCGGGCCGGTGGTCACGGCCTGGGCGCAGGACGGGTCGCGGGCCGAGACCTATCGGCTGTTGAACCTATTCGGGGACGTGTTCGAGCGCGTGCGCGCCGAATATGTGGAACCCGTGAACGACCGCGAGGTCATCGAGAGCGCGATCAACGGGATGCTCCAGGGGCTCGATCCCCATTCCTCCTACATGAACCTCCGCAACTTCCGCGACATGCAGGTGCAGACCCGCGGCGAGTTCGG
>DATCMG010000043.1:0-4001 GCA_036563555.1 Roseomonas sp.
GACAAGCCCGCCGCATGACCATGGCTCATCCTGGGCCATTTACGGCCAGGCGGCTGGGCAGACGCTGATGACCGACTGGGAATGTGTCTCGCGGCCCACCGACGGCACGCCCGGCACCGCCCGCCGCGTGCGCGAATATGCGCTCCTTCCCGGTGACGTGGAGCTCTACGAGCCCGGCGCGCTGCACTCCCCACGGCGTGACGGTCCTACGCGGCTGTTTCGCGTGGAGGGCACCAACATGGAACGCGAGCCGCGCGATGCCTACACGGTGGCGGAGGAGGCGCGTTGACACCTCACCCAGGCGACTGTGAATCGGACCCGGTCCGCGAACCTTCATGCGGGCTTCGTCCGATTGCCGATCGGTATGAAGGCCTGCCCTCGCTCGTGTGCCGATCGCACGTTCACATGGTGAAAGCATTTTGATGTCCCTTCCCAGCATCGCCGTCATCGGTACTGGTGGCACCATTTCCTCTGTCGCGACGTCGAGCATGGACGTGCTTGACTACCCGGAGTTCGGCACCAAGCTGACCCCTGAGGAGGTGCTGCAGCGCGTCCCCGAGGCGCGTCTCGTGGCTGATGTGCGGCCCGTCCCATTTCGCGCCGTCGGCAGTACAGCGATCGGCCCGGCGGACTGGCTCGAGCTACGTGAACTGCTTCACGCCACTGCCGCAGCGCAACCTGATCTCGCAGGCTTCGTCATCCTGCATGGCACGGCCACGCTGGAGGAAACGGCGTTCTTTCTTAATCTCACGCTCGCGATCCCGCAGACTGTGGTGCTCGTCGGTGCCCAGCGCCCGGCGAGTGCGCTGGGCACCGATGGAGCCGCAAACCTGGTTGCGGCGCTGCGGGTCGCGGGAGCGCCGGAAGCACGTAACCTGGGTGTGCTTGTGGTGCTGAATGATGAGATTCACGCGGCCCGCGATGTGGTGAAGGTCTCGACCTACCGGCTGCAAACCTTCCGATCGCTGGATTTCGGCGCCCTGGGCCATGTCGATGGTGACGGTGTGCATGTGATGCGCAGTGTGCGGCGGCGCCACGCCCCCGCAACGGAATTCGCGGGGAGCCTTCCCGCGTCGCTTCCGCGGGTGGACATCGCGCTGTCCTACGCAGGCGTGGATGGTGTGATGGTGCGGGCCGCGGTGGAGGCTGGGGCGCGTGGCATCGTGTCTGCCGGGCTCGCGCCGGGAATTGCAACGCCGGCCGAGCGCGCGGCCCTGGAGCAAGCGATCGCCTCTGGCATCGTCGTTGTGCAATGCAGCCGTGCCGCGAGCGGCCGTGTGGGTCGGCGGCGCTATCTCCGCGAAGCCGGATTGGTTGCTGGTGAGGATCTGAGCCCGCAGAAGGCACGCATTTTGCTAATGCTGGCGCTGACACAGACCAGTGATCCTGAGCGGATCGCCGAGATCTTCCAGACCTACTGAGGGAGGCGGATGAACGCCATGCTGCCCGCCATCGATCTGCTCATCCGCGGCGACCGGATCGTCACTCCGCTCGGCGCCGGCGCCTATGACGTAGCCGTTCAGAACGGCCGCATTGCTGCGGTCGCGGCCCACGGGACCTTGCCGGTTCCGGAAGGCTGCCGTCTCATCGAAGCCACGGGCAAGATCGTGATTCCTGGCGGCATCGATCCGCATGTGCATTGTCTCTGGCCCATGCCGGGCCCGGATGGTGCGCCGTTGCAGTTCACCGAGCCGCCTGCCACGGTCAGCCGCGCGGCCCTGTTCGGCGGCACCACCATGCTGATCGATTTCGCCCGCGCCATGCTGGGCAACAGCGTTCAGGACGCCATCGCAAAGCGCGATGCGGAATGGCGCGGCGCCTGCCATTGCGATTATGCCTTCCATACCATGGTTGAAGGCGCGCTACCGCTGGAACTTCCCGGCCAGTTGGCGGAATCCATTCAGGCAGGGCATGCCACGGTGAAGATCTTCACCACGGATATCACCCCCAGCCGGCGCGGCCGCATGGTTGGCTTCGGCGATATCTGGGAGGTGTTCCAGGTGCTCGCTGCCCATCGCGGCCTCGGTGTGATCCACGCCGAAGACAATGACATCGTCATGCACATGTATGGCAAGCTGATCCGCGAGGGGCGGACAGGCTTCGAGAACATGGCCGAGGTGCATAACACCCTGTCGGAGGACTTGTCCTTCGGCCGCATCATCCGGCTGGCGGAAAGCGTACCGGGCACTGCCCTTTACATGATGCATGTCAGTGCCGCCACCGGCGTCGCCGCGATCCGCGCCTCCCGCGCCCGTGGCTTCCCGATCTATGGCGAGAGCCTGCATCAGTACATGCTCTATACGAGCGACGATTACCGCAAGCCGAATGGCCAGATCTATCACACCTATCCTTCCCTGAAATCGCCGGAGGACCAGGCGGCACTTTGGGCCGGCACACTGGATGGCTCGATCAACGCCGTCGCGACGGATGAGCTGTGCTGCAATCTGGCGGCCAAGGTGCAGGGGAGCCGCATCGACGATGTCACTGGCGGCAACGCGGCCTGCGAGCCGCGCGTGTCGCTGATGTACACGGAGATGGTGACGCGGCGGGGCTACACGCTGGAGCGCTTCACGGATCTGGTGTCGTCCAACGCGGCACGGATCATGGGCCTTTATCCCCGCAAGGGGGCCATCGCGCCGGGCGCCGACGCCGATTTCGCGGTGCTCGACCCCGGCCTGCGCCGCGTCATCCGCAACAGCGATCTGCACGAGGCCGACTACACGCCCTGGGAGGGGCATGAGGTCTCGGCCTGGCCCAGCATGACGATCCTGCGGGGCAAGGTGGTGGTCGAGGACGGCAAGTTCTTTGGCTCCCCGGCCGATGGGCAGTGGCAGTCGCGGCGGATCAGCGACGACATCCTGTCCGGTCCCGCTCTGTGACAGGCCAGGCCGGCACTCCGGTCACGCGCGCCGCGCTTCGCAGCCTGCTGCTGGACAGCCTGCAGCTTTGGGACCTCGCCGCGGATGTGGGTTGGGAGGGGGCGGAGCTCAGGCTCACCGCGCCGGCTGGGCGCTCCCTGGCGATACGTGCCGCAGAACCCGCGGAGTATCCGGCCCGATGGTTCCTCCATGATCGCTCCCGAGGCACTGCCTTTCCGGCCACACGCCGGCCTGCTGCCTCCATCACCGGGCTGCTGACGGCGTTGCGCACGGCGCTCGATATTGCCCCTGGCGGGCGCGGATTGCGCGTGGCCCCGGGTAGCGCGACGGCGTCACTCCGGGTGGCGGCGTCACCCGCTTCCGGCCGTGTTCCGGTCCTGGTCGTTACCGGCGCATTGGGCAGCGGCAAGACCACGCTGATCCGGCGCCTGCTGGCTGACCCGCGCTATGACCGTACCGCGGTTGTCGTGAACGAATTCGGTGAGGTTGGCCTCGACCATGCCCTGATCGCCAGCAGCACGGAGAATTTGGTCCAACTCACCACGGGTTGTCTGTGCTGCGCGATTCGTGGTGACCTGCTGGATACGCTGTTGGATCTCGATCACAGGCGCCGGGCAGGGGAAATCGCCTTCGATCGCGTGGTGATCGAGACCTCCGGCCTTGCGGACCCGGCGCCGATCCTGCATGGGCTGATGACGGATGCGACCGTCGCCGCAGCTTTCGCGGTGCAAGGCGTGCTGACCCTGGTGGATGCGGTGCACGGCCCCGCCTCGCTGGCACAACTCGTCGAGGCGCGGCAGCAGGCGGCACTGGCCGACCGGATCCTGCTGACCAAGACCGATGCGGCAGCCGTTTCGTCCGATCTCCGCGCCAGGATCGCCGCTCTTAATCCGGGTGTCATGCAGCGCGAAGCGGTGCGGGGCGAGGTGGACCCCGATTGGCTCTTCGCCCCGGGCTCCCTGCCGCGCCTGCCGGCCGGGGCCGGCCGAAGCCGCTTCTCCGCCGCCGAGCACACATCGGGAATTGGAAGCATCGTCCTGGCGCCGCCCGGGCCCGTCCCGGCTGCCGCACTCGCCCTCTTCCTTCAGGCGCTGGCTGACCACGCAGGCAACAGATTGCTGC
>DATCMG010000593.1:0-1854 GCA_036563555.1 Roseomonas sp.
TCCCGCCGGATGTGAGGTTGGTGGGGAAGCCCACCATAATAGGAGCTCCGCCTCGGACAATCAGGCCACCGTGGACGCTGGACACAACTCGAGGCCGCTGAACCTGCTTGACGGAGTAACCCCCATGTGAGGCCGGACACATGCATGCTGCCGACCAAGCGTCCAGAACCCTCAACTTTTCCGTTGCGCCGCGGAGGCCATCCACACATGCAGGTTTGGATATTCTGTCAATCATCCGCCGTGGGTCCGCACACCACCGAGGAAATTATCACTCGATCGTCAGGTGCCGGCAGATAGACACGCCCGGCACCACAACTTTAACGTGTGTGCAATTGGCAGGTTACGATGCCCATACGTTCGATGTCCGGAGGGGCGCACGTTCCGAATGTTGATGGGGTCGATCGTCGCGCAGCAGAAGGTCCCAGGGCGAGCTGCGTCCAGTTCCACAATCGGGAATGAGCCCCTGCAGCAATCCAGGAGGGCTCACTGGCTGGAACGGCGATGGTGGGCGACAGCGCCTCGGAACGGGACGGCCACTCGTGCAGCGGGGTTCCTCTTTATCTTGGCCCTGGGTATCGCGGTAGTTGGGGCCTGGGACTTCACTGTCGGGCGCTCCCGGGCCGAGCGGCTGGAGACCGCTGGCATGCTAGCCGAGATGCTCCTCTCGCATATGAAGGACGCCGAAACGGGCCAACGCGGTTACCTGCTGACCGGGCGCGAAGAATACCTCGCACCCTATGACGCTGTGCTGGACGACATCCGCGAGACCATCGATGCGCTCGCGAGGACCGCGGTGCTCGAGCCAAGCTTGGCGGCGCCGATGGCGGAGCTGGGACGGCTCGTGCCCGGGAAACTCGCGGAGCTGGCGCAAACGATCGATCTCAGGCGCACCGGCCAGGCAGAGGCCGCCTTGGCAGTCGTCGCGAGCAACGAGGGTAGGGCGATGATGGAGGCCGCGCGCACGCAGGTCACGGCGTTTCGTGCCGCCTCCGAAGCCGAGCGCGGCCGTCTTGAGACTGCGGAGCGCACGCGTCTGGCATTGGCGGCAGGCAGCGCGCTCGGTCTCTCCCTTGTCGCCGGCGCCGTGCTGCTCCGCTCGGCGAGGACGAGCCATCGCCGGCGCGCAGCAAGCGAAGCACGGCTCGGCCTTGCCGAGGCCGCCTCTGCTGTCGGCCTCTGGGAGCGTGACCTGCGGCGGCCGGGCAGCGCCACCTTCACCCAAACCCTGCTCGGCCTCTACGGCATCGCGCCGGAAGAGCCCGCTGCACGCTCCTTTGGCCCCGCCGCCTGGGCCGCCATGCTCCACCCGGAGGACCGGTCACGGGCCGAGGCTACATTGCAGACCGCGACCGAGACCGGCAGACCCTTCGAGGTGGAGTTCCGGATCCATCGGGCTGACACGGGTGAGACACGGTGGATCCTCCGTCGGGGCCGTCGCGAGGACGGGCCTGACGGCCAGCCGCGATTGCTCGTCGGCGCTGATCTCGACGTGACCGGCCGCAAGGCCGCGGAGGAGCGGCAGAGCACGCTGGCCCGCGAGCTGGATCATCGCGTGAAGAACACGCTCGCCACGGTGCAAGCGCTGGCGGCACAAACATTGACCTCCGCGGGCGCCGAACCGGCGCGCTTTACCCGAGATTTCACCGATCGGCTACGAGCCCTGGCCCGCGCCCACGACCTCCTAACGGTCGGTGCCTGGCAAGGGGCGACGATCGGTTCCGTTGTGGAGTGGCCCCTATTTCGACCGGACACCGGGCGCAGCCCTGAGGACCTAGGCTTACGCCTAGGCATGCGCCTATGCCGAACGATCCGACACGCGTTGAAATCATCACCGGCCGCGAGCGGCGACGCCAC
>DATCMG010000614.1:0-8377 GCA_036563555.1 Roseomonas sp.
GTGGGGGAGAGCGGCTGCGGTAAATCCACCCTCGGCCGCCTGGCGCTTCGGCTGGACGAACCGGATGCGGGCAGCGTCCGCTTCGCCGGCATCGACCTGCGCGCCATGGCGCCTGCCGCACTACGCCGCCAGCGCCGGTACATGCAGATGATCTTCCAGGATCCCTATGCCAGCCTGGACCCGCGCATGACGGTCGGCCAGGCGGTCGCCGAACCATTGCGGCTGCACGGCATCGTGCCCCGCGCCGGGGAACGCGCGCGGGTGCAGGAACTGCTCGCCCGTGTCGGGCTGCGGCCCGAGCACGTCGATCGCTGGCCGCACGAGTTCTCGGGCGGCCAGCGGCAGCGCATCGCCATCGCCCGTGCTCTGGCCAGCGGCCCGCGGCTGATCGTGGGGGATGAGCCGGTCAGCGCGCTTGATGTTTCGGTGCAGGCTCAGGTGATCAACCTGCTGCAGGATTTGATCCGGGAATTCCGCCTCGCCTTCGTGCTGATCAGCCACGACCTCGCGGTGGTGCGCCATGTCGCGGATCGGGTGGTGGTCATGTATCTCGGCCGCATCGTGGAGGAGGGGCCTGCCGCGCAGCTCTTCGCCACCCCGCGCCATCCCTATACGCGCGCGCTGCTGGCCTCCGTGCCCGGCGCGGGCGGGAAGGGGGCGCCGCTGCAAGGCGACCTGCCCAGCCCGATCTCGCCCCCGGCCGCCTGCCGTTTCCACACGCGCTGCCCCTTCGTCCAGCCGATCTGCCGGGAACAGGACCCGCCGCTTGTGGCCGGGGCAACCGCCACGACGCCAGCGCATCGCGCCGCCTGCCATTTCCAGGACACGCTGCCGGCCACATCGCCCGCGGCGGAGCACAACGGGGGTGGCGAGCGCCTCGCCCGCCTGCAAGCCTTCTTCGCCGCCAAGCCAGACATGGGAACCGCCGCATGACCGCCCGCCTTCTCGCGCCGCTCGCCATCGCCGCCACCCTCGTCGCGGGCATGGCACAAGCCCAGAACCTGCCCAACCTTCGTATCGGGCTGCGCGAGGACCCGGACATCATGGACCCGACGCTGGCGCGCTCCTTCGTCGGCCGGATCGTCTTCGCCAGCCTCTGCGACAAGCTGTTCGACATCAATGAGAAGCTGGAGATCATCCCGCAGCTCGCAACCGCTTATCGCTGGGAGGATCCCAAGACCCTCCTCATCACACTGCGCGAGGGCGTGACCTTCCATGACGGGGAGAAGATGGACGCCGAGGCTGTCCGCTACTCCCTCAACCGCCACCTGACGATGCAGGGCAGCTTCCGCCGGGGCGAGATCACTGATCTCGAAAGCGTGGAGGTGGTGGACCCGGCCACGGTGCGGCTGCGGCTAAAGCAGCCCTCCGCGCCCTTCCTCAGCCAACTCACCGACCGCGCCGGCATGATCGTCAGCCCCAAGGCGGCCGAGGCCGCGGGGCGCGACTTCGGGGCAAAGCCGGTTTGCGCCGGCCCCTTCCGCTTCGTCGAGCGCGTGGCGCAGGACCGCATCGTGCTGGAGCGCTTCCCCGGATACTGGAACGCCGCGAACATCCACTTCAACCGCGTGACCTTCCAACCCATCACCGACAGCACGGCGCGGCTCGCAAACCTGCAATCCGGCGCGCTGGAGCTGATCGAGGTCACGAGCCCGAGCGACGTGCCCTCCATCCGGCGCGACCGGCGGCTGAGTCTCACGACGGTGGATGGGCTGGGCTCCTGGCGCATTGTCTACAACATCGGCAATGGCCCGCGCGCCCAGTCGCCCATCGGCCAGGACCGCCGCGTGCGCGAGGCCTTCGACCTGGCCATCGACCGGGAGGCGCTGATCCAGGTAGTGTTCGAGGGGCTGCACACGCCCTCTTCACAGCCCATCCCGCCCGCCTCCCCCATGCATGTGCACGACCTGCGCGTGACCACGCGCAACCTGGACCGCGCCAAGGCCCTGCTGCGCGAGGCCGGTATCCGCACCCCCCTCGCCGTGGACATGATGGTCGCGAACAGCCCGGAGCAGCGGCAGGCGGCCGAGGTGATGCAGTCCATGCTGGCGGAGGCCGGCTTCGATCTGCGCATCGTCGCCACCGAATTCGCCTCCGCCCTCCAGGCCGGCGTGCGCGGCGACTTCCAGACCTATCTCAGCGGCTGGTCCGGTCGCCCGGACCCCGACGGCAATGTCTGGACCTTCATGCACAGCCGCGGCGCGCAGAATGACGGCAAGTATTCCAATCCCGAGGTGGATGCCCTGCTCGACCAGGCCCGCGCGGAGAGCGACCCGGCCAGGCGCACCGGCCTCTATGCCCAGGCCTTCAAGATCGCGGTGACGCAGGACCGCGAACGCAGCTATCTCTGGCACCCCAAGACCATCATGGCCCACACCACGCGTCTGCAGGGCTTCGCCCTGGCGCCGGACGGGCTGATCCGCCTCCAGGGCGTGCGGCTGCGCTAGCGCCATGTGGGGCTGGCTGTTGCGCAGGCTGGGGCAGATCATCCCCACCCTGCTGATCCTCTCCGTGCTGATCTTCGCCCTGCAGCAGCTCATGCCCGGCGACCCCGCCATCATCATGGCGGGGGAGGAGCGGGGAGACCCGCAGGTACTGGCCGAGATCCGCGCCGAGCTGATGCTGGACCGCCCGATCTGGGAGCAATACGGCGCCTGGCTCTGGCGGCTGCTGCACGGTGATCTCGGCTTCTCCTGGCGCATCCGGCAGCCCGTGGCGCAACTGATTCTGGAGAAGCTGCCCGTCACGCTGCAGCTCGGCCTGATGGCCTTCGTCATCTCGATCGTGATCGGCGTGCCTGCCGGCATCATCTCCGCCGCCTATCGCGACCGGCCGGCCGACTGGGCGGCGAACAGCATCGCCCTGGTGGGCATCTCCACGCCGAATTTCTGGCTGGGGATCATGATGATCCTGTTGTTCAGCGTGCAGCTCGGCTGGTTGCCGCCCTCGGGCTATGTGCCGCTGAGCGAGGATTGGCGGCAATCGCTCGCCACCACCATCATGCCGGCCTTCGTGCTGGGCAGCGGCATAGCCGGCGTCTTCATGCGCCACACCCGCGCGGCGATGATCGGCGCGCTCGGCCAGGATTACGTCCGCACTGCCCGCGCCAAGGGCCTACCTGAACGCGTGGTGGTCGGCCGCCATGCGCTGCGCAACGCGCTCATCCCGGTGGTGACCCTCGGCACGATTGAGTTGGGGAGGCTTCTGGCGGGGGCGGTGCTGACCGAGCAGATCTTCTCCATTCCCGGCTTCGGCAAGCTCATCGTCGATGCGGTGTTCAACCGCGACTACCCCGTCGTGCAGGGGGTGGTTATCGTCACGGCGCTGATCTTCGTCAGCCTCTCCTTGATCGGGGATCTCCTCTACATGGCGATCAACCCGCGGCTGCGCGCGGCATGAGCGCGACCACCGCCACCCCCGCCATCCCGCGCGCGGACAGCCCCGGGCGGCGCGCCCTGCGCCGCTTCCTGCGCCATCGCCTGGCGGTGGTGGGGCTCGTCATCGTCGTCCTCTTCGTGCTGGCCGCGGCCCTGGCGCCCTGGATCGCGCCCTATGATCCCGTCGCCACCTCCTGGTCCCGCATCCGCAAGCCGCCCTCCGAACTCTACTGGTTCGGCACGGATGAGAACGGGCGGGACGTCTTCTCCCGCGTGCTCTGGGGCGCGCGGGCCTCGCTGATGGCGGGGGCGCTCTCGGTCACGGCCGCGCTGCTGCTCGGCGTGCCCTTCGGGCTGCTCGCGGGGCTGACGGGGGGATGGGTGGACACGATCATCTCCCGCGTGACCGACGCCATGCTGTCCGTGCCCTTCCTCATCCTTGCCATCGCGCTCGCGGCCTTCCTCGGCCCGGCGCTGGAGAATGCGATGCTGGCCATCGCGATTTCCGCCAGCCCGATCTTCGTGCGCCTCGCTCGCGGCATGGCGATGGAGGCGAAGGCGACCGAATGGGTCGAGGCGGCGCGGTCCCTTGGGAATCCGCCCTGGCGCATCGCGCTCATGCATGTGCTGCCGAACATCGTCCCGCCGCTGCTGGTGCAGGCAACGCTCTCCATCGCCGAGGCGATCATCGCGGAGGCCTCGCTCTCCTTCCTCGGCCTGGGGCAACAGCCGCCCAATCCCTCCTGGGGGTCGATGCTGAACGCGGCGCAGCGCTTCCTGACGCAGGCGCCCTGGATGGCGATCTATCCGGGCCTCGCGATCTTCCTCGTCGTCCTGGCCTTCAACCTCCTGGGCGATGGGCTGCGAGACGCGCTGGACCCGCGCGCCCGGGGCCGATGACGCCGGTCATCGGCCAGAGCTTCTTCCAGCACCTGCCGCCCGGCGATCCGCTCCGGTTCAGACCTCGAAGGCCATGCCGGGCGTCGCCACCCGCACGCGCCCGGCCTGGTCGCCCATCTCCCGGAGGAAGTCATCCGCCGAGGGGGCGATGATCGGGAAGGTGCCGAAATGGCAGGGCAGCACCACGGGCACATCCGGCAGGAAGCGCTTCATGGCCAGGGCGGCGCCACGCGCGCCCATGGTGAAGCGGTCGCCCATGGGCACCATGGCGATCTTCGGCCGGTACAGCTCGCCGATCAGCGCCATGTCGGAGAACACGTCCGTATCGCCCATATGATAGACCACGGGCTGGGCGGAATCCTTCGGCGTGATCACCACGCCGTTCGGCAAGCCCAGATTATGGACCACGCCATTCCCGTCCATCTCCGCCGAGGAATGGAAGGCGATGGTCAGCGACACGGTGAATTCGCCCTGGTCCGTGGTGCCGCCGGTGTTCATCGGGTCGGTCTTCCCGACCCCCTGGCGGCCGAGGAACTGGCACAATTCGAAATTGGTGACGAGCTTCGCGCCGGTCGCTTTCGCGATGGCGACGGTATCGCCGACATGGTCCCCATGCCCATGGGTCAGCACGATATGCGTCGCGCCCTTTGAAGCTTCCTCGACCGTGCCCTTGAAGGTGACGTTGCCGGTCAGGAAGGGATCGATCAGCACCACCGCGCTGCCGAATTCCAGCCGGAAGGCCGAGTGCCCGAACCAGGTGATCTTCATGCGGTCCTCCTCGCTTGGACGGCGCCAAGACGCGCCCTGATGTAGCGGGGGGAGGGGAGCCCGGCCAGGAGGAGCCGCGCAAATGCCCGTGGGCCGGGTCAGCCCGGCGCCGCCTCCTGCACGCGGTCCAGGCCGTGGAACACCGCCACCGTGTCCCTCCGCGCCACGGCCACCAGGTTCATGTCCAGCGCCCGTGCGCGGTCCAGCGCCAGGGCCGTGGGGGCGGAAATGGCCACCAGGGTGCGGGCGCCGATCGAGGCAGTCTTCTCCACCAGCTCGAAGGAACAGCGGCTAGTCACGATCACGAAACCCTCGGCCGCCCGGACCTCATCCCGCATGAGCGCCCCCGCCAGCTTGTCCAGCGCGTTGTGACGGCCGACATCCTCCCGCACCGCATGCAGGCTGCCATCGGCGCGCGCGAAGGCGGCGGCATGAACGGCGCGTGTCTCGTCGTTCAGCGGCTGCGATCCTTCGAGGGCGTCCAGCGCCCGCCGGATGGCCGCCACGTCGATCGCTGGCGCCGGTCCTTCCGGCCGCGTGGCCTGGGGCATCTGGTCCAGCTCCTCGATGCCGCAGAGCCCGCATCCCGTGCGCCCGGCGATGGAGCGCCGCCGCGCCAGATGCGCCGTCAGTGCCGTGGGGGCAAGGCGGATGGCCAGCCGTAGGCCGCGCGGATCCTCCTCCACCACGACCTCCCGGATGCCGGCGGCATCGGCGACGATCCCCTCGGTCAGGCTGAAGCCATAGGCGAAATCCTCGAAATCGGCTGGCGTCAGCATCATCACCGCGAAGGGCACGGAGGAGTAGACAAGGCTGACCGGCACCTCCTCCGGCACCGCGCGGGCGGTGGGGCGGGTCTCGCCATCCCGGCCCACCACCAGCGCCTGGGTGGGGCGGCTACTGGACGGCAGGGGCATTCGGGTGCGCCTTCCTCTGATTCAGCATGGGCCCCTTTTCCAACGCCGCCATTCCCGTTCGGCCGAGGACGCCTAAGCGTCGTGCCCAGCCACCACGCGCCCCACACATGGATTGCCGCCAAGCCAGTAGCACAGCTCCGCGGGGGCCTCGATCCGGAAGAGGGCCAGGTCGCAGCGCATCCCAGGCGCCAGCATTCCTCGATCCGCGAGGCCGAGCGCGGCAGCGGCGTGGCGCGTCACGCCCAACAGCGCCTCCTCCACGGTCAGGCGATAAAGGGTGCAGGCCATGTTCAGCATCAGCAGCAGCGAGCGCGCTGGGGAAGAACCGGGATTCATATCCGTTGCCAGCGCCATCCGCAGCCCGGCCGCGCGCATCGTGGCGATGTCGGGATGCCGTTCCTCGCGGATGAAGTAGGTCGCCCCTGGCAGCAGCACCGCCACCGTTCCGGCGGAGGCCATCGCAGCCAACCCATCGGCGGAAGCATGTTCGAGGTGATCCGCCGAAAGCGCCCTGAAGCGCGCAGCCAGGGCCGCGCCCCCGAGATCGCTCAACTGATCGGCATGCAGCTTCACCGGCAGGCCGGCCGCCCGCGCTGCCTCGAAGACGCTCTGCGTCTCGGCCGGGGTGAAGGCGATGCGCTCGCAGAAGGCATCGACCGCGTCCACCAGTCCTTCCGCGGCCAGAGGCGCGATCATGCCCGCCACCAGCGCCGCGTATTCGCCCTGTCGTCCCTTGTATTCCGGCGGCACGGCATGCGCGCCGAGGAAGCTCGTCACCACAGACACGTCGCGCGCCTGCCCCAAGCCGCGCGCGGCGCGCAGCATCCGGCGCTCCGCCTCGACTTCCAGCCCATAGCCGGACTTCACCTCAACGGTGGTCACGCCCTCCGCCAGCAGCCCGTCCAGGCGCGGCAGCGCGGCTGCGACCAACGTCTCCTCATCCGCCGCCCGCGTGGCCCGCACGGTGGAGAGAATGCCGCCCCCCTCCCGCGCGATCTCCTCATAGGTCGCGCCCGCCAGGCGCCGCTCGAACTCCCCCGCGCGGTTGCCGCCGAAGACGAGGTGGGTGTGGCAATCCACCAGCCCCGGCAGCACCCAGGCGCCGTCGCAATCCGTCTCCGCCGCGTTATGCGCGGGCAATTCGGCGCGCGGCCCGACCCATGCGATCCGGCCATCCCGGGAGGCCAGCGCCGCATCCCGCACCACGCCAAGCCCCTCCTGCATGGTGCAAAGATGGGCATTTACCCAGACGCGGTCGAAATCAGGCATCGACAAGGGCGGCGAAACGCCCCTCCGCAATCAGCCCCGCCACGGCCGCGATGTCGGGCGCCATGAACCGGTCCGCATCCCAGGCCGCCGCCACGTCCCGCACCAGGGCATGCGCGGCCTCCAGCGGCGCGGAGGAGCGCAGGGGACGGTGGAACTCGATGGCCTGGGCGGCGGCCAGCATCTCGATCGCCAGGATGTCGCGCAGGTTGCGGGCCATGGGCAGCAGCCGCAGCGCCGCCCCGGTCGCCATGCTCACATGGTCCTCCTGGTTCGCGGAGGTCGGCAGACTGTCCACGCTGCGCGGATGCGCCAGGGATTTCTGCTCGCTTGCGAGGGCTGCCGCCGTCACCTGCGCGATCATGAAGCCGGAGTTCAGCCCGCCCTCCCGCACCAGGAAGGCGGGCAAGCCGGAGAGCGCCGGATCGGTCAGCAGGGCGACGCGCCGCTCGGACAGCGCGCCGATCTCCGCCAGCGCCAGCGCGATATGGTCGGCGGCGAAGGCCACAGGCTCCGCATGGAAGTTCCCGCCCGACAGCACTTCCCCCTCCGCCGTCACCAGCGGATTGTCGGTGACGGCATTCGCCTCGCGCTCCAGCACGGCGGCCGCATGGTCCAGCGCGTCCAGGCAGGCGCCCATCACCTGGGGCTGGCAGCGGATGGAATAGGGATCCTGCACGCGGGGGTCATTCTCGCGATGGCTCTCGCGGACGGCGCTGCCCGCCATCAGCCCGCGCAGCGCCGCCGCCGCGCGGATCTGGCCGGGCTGGCCGCGCAGCGCATGAATCCGAGGATCGAAAGGCGTATCGGAACCGCGCACGCCTTCCGTGCTCATCGCGCCTGCTACCAGCGCCGAGGCGAAAAAATCCCGTGCCAGGAACAGCCCGGCCAGGGCGATGGCCGTGGAGACCTGCGTGCCGTTCAGCAGCGCCAACCCTTCCTTCGGCCCGAGCGGCAGGGGCGAGAGGCCGAGATGGGCCAGCGCCTCCGCACCCGGCACCACGCGGCCCTCGATGGTCGCCTCGCCCTCGCCGATCAGCAGCATGGACATATGGGCCAGCGGTGCCAGGTCGCCCGAGGCGCCCACGGAACCGCGTGCGGGGATCACCGGCAGCACATCGGCCTCCAGCAGGCGCAGCAGAGCCTCCA
>DATCMG010000618.1:0-11383 GCA_036563555.1 Roseomonas sp.
GTGGGGGACAAGGCCGGCATGACGGCTCGCAACGTGCTGTTCGTGATGGCAGACCAGTTTCGCTGGGACCACATGTCCTGCGCCGGGCACCCGCATCTCCCCACGCCCCATCTCGACGCCCTGGCCGCGCGCGGCGTGCGCTTCGCCCAGGCCTATGTGCAATCCGGCATCTGCGGCCCGTCGCGCATGTCCTATTACACCGGCCGCTACGTCTCCTCGCATGGCGCCACCCATAACCGTGTGCCGCTCTCGGTTGGTGAGGTGACGCTGGGCTGGCATCTACGGGACGCCGGGAAGACCCTCGCGCTCGCCGGCAAGACGCATGTGCTGCCGGATGCGCGCGGCATGAGGCGCCTCGAGATCGACGGGCAGCATGATCTGAAGGCGCTTCTGGACGAAGGGTGGTTCACCCTGGTGGACCGTCATGACGGCCATCATGGCGAGCCCGACTCTGCCTATGCCGACTGGCTCCGGACAAAGGGCTATGACAGCCCCGACCCCTGGACGGACTACGTGATCTCCGTGGATGGCCCGGATGGTCCGCTATCCGGCTGGAAGATGCGCAACGCCCGCCTGCCCTCCCGCGTGAAGGAGGAGCACAGCGAGACCGCCTACACCACCGATGTCGCGATCCGCTTCATGGAGGAGCGCGGCGACGAGCCCTGGGTGCTGCACCTCTCCTATGTGAAGCCGCATTGGCCCTACATCGCGCCCGCCCCCTACCACGCCATGTTTGGCCCCGAGGACTGCCTTCCGGTCGTGCGCGGCGAGGAGGAGCGCGGCCCCGATGCCCATCCCGTGCTGCGGGAATTCCAGAACGAGGAGGTCGCGCAGAACTTTGCCCGGGACGAGACGGTCGAGACGGTGCGCCCGGCCTATCAGGGGCTGATCGCGCAACTCGACCACCATCTCGGCCGCGTCTGGGAGACAATGGAGCGGCTCGGCCGCTGGAAGGACACGCTGGTCGTCTTCTGCTCCGACCATGGCGATTATCTCGGCGACCACTGGCTCGGCGAGAAGGAGCTGTTCCACGACTGCATCCAGCGCGTGCCCTTCATCCTCTACGATCCCTCGGCCGAGGCGGATGCAACGCGCGGCACGGTGGAGCACCGCTTCGCCGAGGCGATCGACGTCGTGCCCACCGTGCTCGAAGCGCTGAACCTCGATCCGGCCGAACACCTGATCGACGGGCGCTCCCTCCTGCCGCTCACGCGCGGGCGGGAAGTGGTGTGGCGCGACGCCACCTTCTCGGAGCTGGACTGGACCTTCCGCGGCGCCCGCCGGCGCCTGGGCCTGCCGACCGGCCATCACCACGCCTGGATGGTGCGGACGGAGCGCTGGAAATACGTCCACTGGACCGATGGGCTGCGGCCCATGCTCTTCGACCTCGCATCCGATCCCGACGAATTGCACGACCGGGGCGCCGACCCGGAGATGGGCGCGCTGTGCCAGGAGATGCGCGAGCGCCTGCTCGCCTGGTTCCAGGGACTGAAGCGGCGCACCACCATCACCTGGGCGGAGGCGGAACTGCGCACGGACAACCACAAGCGCGGCGGGGTGTTCCTGGGCGAATGGTGAGGCCCGCGGTGGCGCGGCTGGTCCGGATCAGCCCGCCGCCCGCAAGGTCAGGGGGCGACCGTCGCCTGGAGCTCGCGCCGCCACTCGGCCCTGGCCGCCGCGCGGGCGAACAAGGCGCCCGTCACCAGCAGCACCAGGCCGCTCGCCAGCATCACGAGCATCGTATTAGTGCCGGCGATCATCGGGCGGCCGTAGCTGAACGGATTCCAGCCGATCACCCCCGCCAGCAGGATGTAGATCGCCACGGCCAGGGCCACCGCCCCGATCACGAAGGCCAGGAAGCCGAGGATGTTCAGCAGCCGGGGCATCCGATTCCTCTCGTTTCCGGGCAGGAAAGACCCTGCCACGCCCGGAACATGCCGCGAAGGGGGAGGCTGCGCCGCCCGGCGCCCTATATTGCGCCCCAAGGAGGCCCAGCCATGCCGATCGACGAAACCCGTACCTTCCTGCCCGTGAACATCGCCGTCCTGACAGTGAGCGACACGCGCGACCTCGCCTCCGACCGCTCCGGCGACACGCTGGCCGCCCGGATCGAGGCCGCCGGCCACCGCCTAGCCGACCGCGCCATCGAACGCGACGAGGCGGATGCCATCGAGGCCCATCTGCGCCGCTGGATCGCCGATCCGCAGGTGGATTGCGTCATCTCTACCGGCGGCACCGGCATCACCGGCCGCGACGTGACGCCCGAAGCCTTCGCCCGCGTGCTGGAGAAGGAGATCACCGGCTTCGGCGAGCTGTTCCGGATGCTGAGCTACCAGAAGATCGGCACCTCCACGATCCAGTCCCGCGCCATCGGGGGGGTTTCGGGCGGAACCTACCTCTTCGCGCTGCCGGGCAGCACAGGGGCGGTGAAGGATGCCTGGGACGACATCCTGGTCCACCAGCTCGACGCCCGCTTCCGGCCCTGCAACCTCGTGGAGCTGATGCCGCGGCTTCTGGAACATCTTCGCGCGGCCTGATTGGCTATCCCTGGCAACTTCCCGCTCCGGGCCCACGTTCGATCCGCTCGAACGAATGGAGGCAGGACATGGCTGGCACCGGCTTGCGGATGGCCCGGGCAGGCGAGGCGGTTCCCTTCGAAATCCCCGGCGCGACCGGCGATTTCCGGATCCAGATCCTGAACGAGGACCTGGAGAAAGGGGTGGTCACCTCCATCGTCCACCTGCCGGCGGGTGGGGTGATCCCGGCCCATTACCATGATGCCGGATCGGAGATGCACTATCTGCTGGAGGGTGACCTGATCGAGGCGGGCGAGACCCTGCCGGTCGGCGCTTTCCTCACCCATGCCAAGGGCGTGGTGCACGGCCCGCATGAGAGCAAGGGCGGCGCCAAGGTGCTGACCGTCCAGACCTGGCAGAGCGGAGGCGGGGAATTCGACTTCCGCCCGGCGGAGCAGGGCGCCTCCTCTGGGGCTGGCCAGGGCAAGGCCCAGCCTTCTGCGGGCGGCGGGGCGGCGCCGGGCGCCAATGCTGCCGCGGAGACGCAGGAACAGGCGGCCCAGGACCACGTGCAGAAGGGGTATTCCTGAACGCGCCGGGGGGCTGGTGCGCCCCCCGGATCCCGTGAGGGAGGCTTAGGCCAGGGCGCGGTGGAAGACGGCGGGATCGACATTCCCGCCGCTCAGCACCACGCCGACCGTGCGCCCCTTGGCGGGGACATGGCCCGCCAGCACGGCGGCCAGGGCCACGGCCCCACCGGGCTCCACCACCAGCTTCAGGTGATCGAAGGCGAAGCGCATCGCCTTCAGCACCTCCTCGGGCGTCACGGCGACGCCGCCGGCCAGGCGCGGCTGGTTCACCGCGAAGGTCATCTCCCCGGGGGCGATCGAGAGCAGCGCATCGCAGAAGGTCGATCCCTTCCCATCCGCCGCCACGCGCTGCCCGGCGGCCAGGGAACGCGCCGTGTCGTCCCATCCTTCGGGCTCGACGGCAAAGACCTGGGTGCCGGGGCTCATCCCCTCCACCGCCAGGGCGCAGCCGCCGATCAGCCCACCACCGCCTGTGCAGACCGCCAGCGCATCCATGCGCAGCCCGGCGGCCTCGGCATCCTCGATCAGTTCCAGCGCCACCGTGCCCTGGCCCGCGATCACATCCGGGTGGTCGAAGGGTGGGATCAGGGCGGCCCCGCGCTCGGCGGCCAACTGGTCCGCCAGGGCATTCCGGTCGGTGGTCAGCCGGTCGAAGAAGGTGATCTCGGCGCCCCAGCGGCGGGTGCTCTCCACCTTGATGGCGGGGGCGTCCTTCGGCATGGCGATAAGCGCCCGCACGCCCTCCGAGGAGGCCGCGGAGGCGATGGCCTGCCCGTGATTGCCCGATGAATGGGTGACCACCCCGCCGGCGCGCTTCTCCGTGGGCAGGCGCAGCACGGCGTTCGTCGCACCCCGGAACTTGAAGGAGCCGGTGCGCTGAAGCGGCTCGGGCTTCACCAGGATCGTGCCGCCGGTCAGCGCGTCCAGCACGGGATGGCGCAGCATCGGGGTGCGGACGACGCGCCCGGCCAGGCGGGCGGCGGCGGCGCAGACATCATCATAGGTGGGCAGCGGGCTCATGCGAATTCCTTGGCGAAGCGGCGTGGATCGACCAGCGGCACGATGTCCCGCAGGCCCTCTGGGTCTTCCTCATTGACCAGCATGGCCAGGAGGCGCCCGGCGGCGGGGGCGGTCTGGATCCCATAACCGCCCTGGCCGCAATTCCAGAAGAAGCCGGGCGTGCCCGACGGCCCGATGGCCAGCCCGCGATCCGGCGTGAAGGTGCGCAGCCCGGCCCAGCGGTGCTCCACGCGCCGCACCGGGATGTCGAGCGCCTGTTCGAAGCGGTCCACCGCGATGGCCACGTCCAGCTCATCCGGCTGGGCGTCCGTGGGGTCGCTGTCCGTTTCGTCGGCGGGGGAGACCATCAGCTTGCTACGGGCCTCGGGGCGCGCATACCAGCTATGGACCACATCACCGAGCAGCGGCCAGTTCGAGACGTCATGCGGCGCCGGATCGACGATCAGGGCCGTGCGGCGCTTGGGCTGCAGGCCGAGCGGGGCGACGCCCGCCAACCGCGCCACCTCATCCCCCCAGGCCCCGGCCGCATTCACCAGCACGGGCGCGGCGAAGACCGTGCCATCGCTGGTTTGGGCGTGCCACAGGCCGGAAGCCTGCCAGATGCGTCCGGCCCGCTGCCGCAGGGCTAAAACGCCGCCCTGGGCTTTCACCTCCCGCAGGAAGCCCGCATGCAGGGCAGCCACGTCCATGTCGAAGGCATTGCGCTCGATCCCGGCGGCCGCCGCGTAGCCCGGGCGAAGCCCCGGCGCCATGGCGCGCACCGCCTCCGGCGTGATCGGCTCGATCCCCGCCCCCCGCGCCATCATCGCCTCCAGCGCCGGCACCTGGTCCGGCGGCGCGAGGTGGACGACCGGGCGCGGCGCCATCAGCGGCGCATCCGCGAATCCGGGCGGCGGGTTGCGGAAGAAGTCACCCGAGGCGGCCGTCAGGAGCTGCGCGTCCGCCGTGCCGTAATTCAGGATCCAGATCGCCGCCGAGCGCCCGGTGGTGTGATAGCCCGCGCTCTCCTCGGCTTCGAGAAGGGCGGTGCGGCGGGTGGGGGCGAGATGCGCCGCGGCCGTCGCACCGCCGATTCCGGCGCCGACCACCAGCGCGTCGAAGCGTTGGATGTTCATGTGCGGCATGGTGCGGCGCAGCCGGGCGGGCAGCAAGCCGTGCCGCCGCGTTGACAGAATTATACGATCACATTATGCGCCAAAACCCAAATCACGCTTTAAATCAGGAAAAACCGATGCGCTCCGTGGCGCGACATCGCGAGAGACGCCCCGCCCCGCTTCCGGCCCTGGCCCGGAGCGTGGCGCAGGACAGCGTCGCGGCATGTTGGATTTCACGCCCGGCCCTTTCGTGGCAGACCCCGCGGGCCTGACCGCCCCCTCCCCTTTCCGGGTTCCGCCCATGTCCGACGCCTCCGGCCATCGGCCGGCCATATCGCTTCACGCCCTGGTCCGCGAATTCCGTGGCCGCGGAACACCGCTGCGCGCGCTGGACGGCGTCTCGCTGGATGTCGCTCCTGGCGAGATCTTCGGCATCGTCGGCCGCTCGGGCGCCGGCAAATCCACCCTGTTACGCTGCGTGAACCTGCTGGAGCGCCCCGATTCCGGTAGCGTGACGGTTCTGGACCAGGAGATGACGCGCCTGGACGAGGCCGCGCTGCGGGAGGCCCGGCGCGGCATCGGCCTGGTCTTCCAGCATTTCAACCTGCTCTCCGCCCGGACTGTGGCGGGCAACATCGCCTTTCCGCTGGAGATCGCCGGCATGCCGCGTGCCCAGCGGGAGGCGCGGGTGGCCGAGTTGCTGCCCCTGGTCGGGCTGGAGGAACGCCGGGATCACTACCCCTCGCAGCTTTCCGGCGGGCAGAAGCAGCGCGTCGGCATCGCCCGCGCCCTCGCCTCCCGCCCCCGCATCCTGCTCTGCGACGAAGCCACCAGCGCCCTCGATCCGGAGACGACGGAGGAGATCCTCGCCCTCATCCGCTCCATCCGGGACCGGCTGGACCTCACGGTGCTGCTGATCACGCATGAGATGGCCGTGGTGAAGGCGATCTGCGACCGCGTGGCGGTGATGGAGGCCGGCAAGGTCATCGAGCAGGGCCGCGTCTTCGATGTCTTCACCCGACCGGCGCACCCGACCACCCGCCGCTTCGTGTCGGAGGTGATCGGCCATGTCGTGCCGCCCGGCACCGTGGCCAAGCTGCCCGCCCCAAACCCGGGCGAGGAGCGGCGCCTGCTACAGGTGCTCTTCGCCGGCCCTTCCAGCACCCGCGCCGTGGTCAGCGAGGCCTCCCGCCGCTTCGGGTTGGACCTGAACATCGTCTCCGGCCGCATCGACGCCATCGGTTCGGAGCCCTACGGCCTGATGGCCCTGGCCGCTTATGGCCCGCCCGCCGCCATCACGGAGGCCACCACCTGGATGCGCGGCCTCGGCCTCGACGTTTCCGAAATCGGGGAGGACCCGGCATGATCCCCTGGCTTCCGCCCGCCCTGACGGACCTCATGATCGAGGCCGCCTGGCAGACCCTGCTGATGACCTTCGGCGGCGCGGTCGTCGCGATCGTCATCGGCCTGCCCCTCGCCCTGCTGCTGCACGCGACGGGGCCTGACGGGCTCTCGCCCAATGGCTGGATCAACCGGCCGATCGGGCTGCTGGTGAACGCGATCCGATCCACGCCCTTCATCATCCTGATGGTGGCGATCGTGCCCTTCACCCGCCTCGTCGCCGGCACCTCCATCGGCACCACCGCCGCCCTGGTGCCGCTCGCCCTAGCCGCGACCGCCTTCATCATCCGCCTGTTCGAGAACGCGCTGCGCGAGGTGGATCGGGGCGTCATCGAAGCCGCCCGTGCCATGGGCGCGACGCGCACCCAGATCATGGCCCGCGTGCTGGTTCCGGAAGCCCTGCCCGGCCTGATCGCGGCCACCACCGTCACGCTGGTCGGCCTGGTCGGCTACTCCGCCATGGCGGGTGCGATCGGCGGCGGCGGCCTCGGCGATCTCGGCATCCGCTTCGGCTACCAGCGCTTCATGCCGGAGGTGATGGCGACTGTCGTCCTGATCCTCATCCTCTTCGTCCAGGGGCTGCAATCCCTGGGCGATTGGCTCGTCCGGCGCTTCAGCCGGCGCTGACACAGGAAAGAAGAACAATGCCGGTCACACGTCGCAGCCTCGCGGCCCTCGCCGCCCTCTCGCCCGTCGCGGCGCTCGCCCAGGAAATCGGCACGGCGCAGCGCGCGCTTCGTGTCGGCGTCACCGCCGGCCCCCATGCCCAGGTGATGGAGAAGGTGCGCGAGATCGCCGCCCGCGAAGGGCTGGTGATCCGCACTGTGGAGTTCACCGATTACATCCAGCCCAACGCGGCCCTCGCGGCCGGGGATCTGGACGCCAACTCCTACCAGCACCAGCCCTTCCTCGACGCCGCGGTGCGCGACCGCCGCCTGCCGCTCGTCGCCGTGGGCAAGACAATGATCTTCCCGATGGGCCTCTACTCCCGCCGCCACCGCACGGCAGATGCGGTGCCGAATGGCGCCCGTATCGCCATCCCGAACGACCCGAGCAATGGCGGCCGCGCCCTGGTGCTGCTGGCGAAGGCCGGGCTCTTCACCTTGAAGCCGGGTGCCGACCACAGCGCCAACGTCGCGGATATCACAGCCAACCCGCGCCGCATCCGCGTCGTGGAGCTGGAAGCCGCCCAGCTTCCCCGGGCGCTGGAGGAGGTGGAGCTGGCCGCCATCAACACCAACTACGCCCTGAATGCCGGGCTGAACCCGGTGCGCGACTCCATCGCCATCGAGGGCGCAGACAGCCCCTATGCCAACCTCATCGCCGTGCGCGAGCAGGACAAGGACGCCCCCTGGGTTCGCCGCCTTCTCGCCGCCTACCGGAATGACGAGGTGAAAAAATTCGTCGAGGCAACCTTCCAGGGCTCCGCCATCCCAGCCTTCTGACAGAGGAACCGTTCCATGCTCCGCCGCACACTTATCCTCGCAACGCCCGCGCTGATTCTCGCGCGCGGCGCCTTCGCCCAGGGTGGCGCCCAGGGCACGGCCTTCGGCACCGCATCCCGCCCGCTGCGCGTCGGCGTCACCTCGGGTGTCCATGCCCAGGTGCTTGAGCGCGTGCGCGATGCCCTGGCCCGCGACAACTTTGTGGTCCGCATCACGGAGTTCGGCGACTTCATCCAGCCAAATGTCGCCCTGCAGGGCGGCGAGCTGGACGCCAATGTCTATCAGCACACCCCCTTCCTTGAGGCGCAGAAGCAGCAGCGCGGCTACGACTTCGTGCCGGTGGGCAAGACCGTCCTGACGGCCATGGCGGTGTTCAGCCGCAAGGTCCGGCAGATCGGGGCCCTGCCCAATGGCGCCCGCGTCGCCATCCCGAACGACCCGACCAATGGTGGCCGCGCGCTCGTGCTGCTCGCCCAGGCCGGGCTGTTCAAGCTGCGCGAGGGTGCGGATTTCCGCGCCACCATCGCCGACATCACCGAGAACCCGAAGCGCATCCGCATCGTGGAACTGGAGGCCGCGACCATCTCCCGCGCCCTCGATGACGTGGATGCAGCCGCCATCACCGGCAACTACGCCGTGCCGGCCGGGCTACAGCCGGGGCGCGACAGCCTGTTCACGGAATCGGCCGAGAGCGCGAAGACCAATCCCTATACCTGCCTCGTCGTGGTGCGCCGCGCCGATGCCAATGCCCCTTGGGCGGCGAAGCTGGCCTCCGGCTATGCGGACCCGTCGGTGCGGGAGTTCGTGGAACGCGAATTCGGCGGCGCGGTCGTCCTCGGGGTCTGAAAAAGAAAAGAGCTGGGGAAGAAAATCCCCCGGCCCTTATTTTGATGCTTGGAAAGGCCGGGTGCTCAGCGCCCGGCCTTCTTCCGTTCAGCCTAAGCGTCGGGCGAGATGACCATGCAGGTGCCGCGGGCGCGCAGGCGATCGCAGGCGGTCTGGGCGGCATCGCGGGACAGGCCGGTGACGCGGGCGCGGTAGAGCGTGTTCCGGCCCTGCGCGACGGCCATGACGGTCGCGCTGCCGTTGCCGGCACCGCTGCGCGCCTGCCCTGCGGCATCGCGGGCCAGGTTCGCGCTGGCGAAGGCGCCGACCTGAATTGCCCAGCCACCAGACGGGGCGGCGGCAGGAGCGGGCACGCCGGCGCGCATCACGCCCGGCGGCAGGCCGTTCTGCCGCAGCATCGGCGCGGGTAGCGTGCCAGCATGCGCCGGAGAGACGAAGGAGAAGCCAGGCCGGGTCGCCCGCTCGAAAGGCATGTTGCTGGGCCGGGCCTCAGCCGATGCCACTGCCATCGAGCGTGCCGGCACGGGCGCCGGGGCGGGTGCGGCGGCCGGCGGGTCTGGGATGGGATCCATCCGCGCCACCACGACAGGCGCGGGCTCCCGCGCATAGGTGGAGCCATCGGGAATCGGGTCCATCCGCGAGACGACCACCGGCGCGGCTTCCCGCGCATAGGTGGAACCGTCCGGAATCGGCTCCATGCGAATCACGTTCGGACCCAGCGAGGCGAGCTGGGTCGGCGCCGCGGCCGGCGATGGGCTGTATGCGTAGGTCGAGCCGTCCGGGATCGGCTCCATGCGGATGACGGTTCCGGCGAGCCGCGTCGGCTGCACGCCCGGATCGACGGCGCGCCGCTGCTCACGCAGTGCCAGCATGGTGGCCGTGTCGCCGGTGCGGCGGGGCGACGGGTTGAGAGAGATGTCGGCCGCGGCATAGACCTCGTCCGGCGCGCGGCGATTCGGGTGCGCGCCCTGGATGCGCGGCCCGATGCGGGCGACGTAGTTGCGCGTCTCGTCCGGCATGCGCCCACCGGCCCAGAGATAATTCTCCAGCCGCCGCGGGCCGCCATTGTAAGCCGCGAGGAAGCCAGGCGAGCCGTAGAGGTCGTACATCTCGCGGATATAGGCCGTGCCAGCCATGATGTTGGACCAGGGGTGGTAGGGATCGTCGCCCAGGCCGTGCTTGGCGTTCAGTTCGGCATAGGTGCCGGGCATGAGCTGCAGAAGGCCCATGGCGCCGACGCGGGAGGTGGCGCTGAGGCGCCCGCCGCTTTCCTGGCGCATCACCTCGCGAATCCAGCGCTCCGGCACGTCGAAGCGGCCCGAGGCCTCGCGGATATAGGGGCCCCAGGGATCGGAAGACGGGCCGGGCGGATCGTAGCTCGCGGGCCGGTTGGGAGCGGAGGAGGATGAGGAACGGTAGCCTGTGACCGGACCGGTTTCCGGCTGGCTGCCGCAGGCGGTCAGGGCCGCCATCACGGACATCGCGGCCAGCGCCCGAGCGCCTCGCCGCATACCTGGCGCACGAATCGCGCGCAGGCTCGGCGCGAGCGCGCCACGAGCGATCAGCATCATCCCCCTCAAACCCCCTGTCCTGTAACCCACCGGTTGCCCGGCGGGCGCGGGAAGCCCGGGCACCGCGTCCCCACGCGGCGTCACCGGCCCCCGCCGGCTGCGATCAAATGTCGCATCGCCAGGGCTAACGGATGCTTGCGGTCACGGCAAGGAGACTTTGCGGCGATGTGGCGGCAGGAGCGCAGGAAAGGCGGCGCGAGGCCCGTATCGGAATGTTGAGCGGGACTGGTCTAGGATGCGGTGCCGCCCAATCTGGGCGGCTCCACAGATCTGCCCCTCCGGAGGAAGACCGATGCCCGCCCGTCACCTCGCCACACCGATTCTGCGCGCCGGCCTCGCGGCGGTCCTCCTCGTGGGCGGCCTTGCGGCCTGCGCGCCACAGAACACCGGCGGAACCTACAGCACGGCCACCATCGGCCGCTCGGCGTCAGTGTCCTACGGGACCATCGTCGGCACGCGCCCGGTGATGGTGCGGGGGGATGGTGGCGGCATCGGCACCGCGGCCGGTGCCGTGGCGGGCGGCGTGGCAGGATCCTTCATCGGCGGCGACGTGCGCTCGAACGTGCTCGGCGGTCTGGGCGGTGCCCTGATCGGCGGCCTCGCGGGCAATGCCATCGGCACGGGCGTCAGCTCCGGCCAGGCGGTCGAGTTCACGGTGCGCGAGGACACCGGCGGCGACTTCCAGGTGGTCCAGACGAATGAAGAGGGCCTGCAGGCCGGCGACCGGGTGGTGATCTCCCGCGGCGACCGCACCCGGCTGAGCCGCGCGGCCGGCGGCCCGCCGGCGCCCGTCTACCCGCAGCGCGGCTATGGCGCGCCCATGGGCTACGCGCCCAATCCCGGCGGCGCCTGGAAGTAGGCACCATCGGCACCCCGTCCGGCGCTGGCCGGCGGGGCGCC
>DATCMG010000622.1:0-7867 GCA_036563555.1 Roseomonas sp.
CCAGGGCCTGGGCCAGGTCGTCGATCAGGTCCTGCGTGTCCTCCAGCCCGACGGAGAAGCGCACGGTGCCGTCGGTGATCCCGAGCCGCGCACGCTCCTCCGGGCCCACCTTCATGTGAGTGGTGGTGGCGGGGTGGGTTACCATGCTGCGCGCATCGCCGAGATTGTTGGAGATGTCGATGAGCTTCAGCGCGTCCAGCACGCGGAAGGCCGCCTCCTTGCCACCCGCCACGTCGAAGGTGACGAGCGAGCCGCCGGCCGACATTTGCTTCTTCGCCAGCGCCTGCTGCGGGTGGCTGTCGAGGAAGGGGTAAAGGGTGCGCGACACCTCGGGGCGCCCCGCGAGGAAGTCCGCCAGCTTCGCGGCGTTGTCGCACATGGCGGGCAGGCGCAGGTGCAGCGTCTCCAGCCCCTTGAGGATCACCCAGGCGTTGAAGGGGGAGATGCTGGGGCCGGTGTTGCGGATGAAGGGCTGCAGCACTTCGTCCACCCACTTCGCGCTGCCGAGTACGGCGCCGCCGAGCACGCGGCCCTGGCCGTCGAAATGCTTGGTGGCGGAATAGACCACCACATCCGCACCCATGGTCAGCGGCTTCTGCAGCAGGGGTGTGGCGAAGACATTGTCCACCACCACGATCGCGCCGGCCGCATGGGCCAGCTCGGCTACCGCGGGCAGGTCCACCAGTTCCAGCATCGGGTTGGATGGAGTTTCGAGCAGCACCAGCGCGCAGGGCTTGCGGAAGGCGTCGCGCCACTGGTCAAGATCGGTGCCGTCCACGAACACCGTCTCGATGCCGAAGCGCGGCAGCAGGGTGGAAACGATCCAGTGGCAAGAGCCGAACAGCGCACGCGAGGCCACGACGCGGTCGCCCGCCTTGAGATGCGCCAGCATGGCCGAATGCACCGCCGCCATGCCCGAGGCCATGACGCGGCAGGCTTCCGCCCCTTCCAGCGCCGCCAGCTTGCTCTGCAGCGCCTCGATCGTCGGGTTGCCGAAGCGGGAATACTGATAGTGCTGCACATTGCCGAGGAAAGTGTCCTCGGCCTGGCTCGCGGTCTCGTACATGAAGCCAGAGGTCAGGTGCAGCCCGTCCGACATCTCGTCGAAGCTGCTGCGGTTCTGGCCGCCGCGCACGAGGAGCGTGGCGGGGCGGAGCGGAATGTTCGGAAGGGTCCTGGGCATTGCGGGCGTTCCATCAAGTCACGGATGGCCCGGTCGGGCGAAGGAAGCCTCCGCCACGGCCGTTTAGCGCGTTTCTTTAGGCTCGCCGCAAGCTGGCCGACAAATCGCGAGCACCCCAGGCAAGGCCTGGAGTGACGGCAAGCTAGTCCCGCGGATGGTGGTGGGCAAGGCCGGGGATCCCTCGGCGGGGCCCGTGTTCGGCCAGGCACAAGCGGGCAAGCTGGGAGATCGCGCGTTCGTGAATTGATCTTGAGTCGAAACGGGCCTGCTGGGATGATGCCGGCCATGCCGCCAGAAAGGTGGCGATACAGACCAGGATGGGGCAGGGGCCATGTGGCTGGGGATGATCTTCGGCCGAGGCCGGACGAAATCATCGGGAGTTCCATCGCAGAACCTATCCTACCCGCCGTTCTCCTCCGGGAGCGCCCGGCGGGGTTTCGCGGAGGAGCTCGGGGAATTCGGCCGTGCTTCCAGCTTCCAGCTTCCTGGGATCGAGGGAAGGCGGCACCAGCGGAAGCGAATGGAACGGCCATTCGGCACGTTTCGGCCGGAGCGGCGAAGCCCCGTTTCCGAGCACGGGCCCGCAGGGTCATCGCGGGCGCATGCGCGAGAAGCTTCTGGGGCGCGGGCCGGATGCGCTGGCCGATTACGAACTTCTGGAGATGCTGCTCTTCTTCGCTTTCAAGAAGGGCGACACCAAGCCGCTCGCGAAGTCCCTGATCAACCGCTATGGCAGCTTCGCCGCCGTGCTGGCGGCCCCTCAGGCAGAGCTGATGGCCACGCGAGGCCTCGGCGAGCATAGCGTCTCCGCCCTGAAGCTCGTCCAGGCCGCGGCTCTCCGGCTGGCGCGGGCCGAGGCGATGGAGCAGCCCGTTTTGAACAACTGGGAGCGGCTGATCTCCTATCTCAACGCCGCCATCTCCCGTGAGAAGATCGAGCAGTTCCGCATCCTGTTCCTCGACAGCAAGAACCGGTTGATCGCCGACGAGGCGCAGGCGAAAGGCACGGTGAACCACACGCCCGTCTACCCGCGCGAAGTGATCAAGCGGGCGCTGGAGCTTCACGCGACGGCGCTGATCCTCGTGCACAATCACCCCAGCGGGGATCCGACACCGAGCCGCGCCGATATCGAGATGACGCAGGAGATCCGGAAGGCGGGCGCGGTCCTCTCGGTGGTTGTGCATGACCACCTGATCATCGGAAATGGCCGGCATCTTTCCTTCCGCCGGGAAGGGCTGCTGTGAGGGCACTATCCTGCGTGAGCAAGGCTCCGCACGGTTGTCGGGAGGATGCGCCTGAGAGCCTGCCTTCCATCCCGCTTGCGGCAGGTTGCTCCACGCCGGCGGAAGCCTGCGCGGGGAGTGGTAGGCCTTGGCCATGACCACAGCACCCGTTCAACATAGGGGGCCGATTGCGCCGCCGATGAGCCTGCGCTAGGTGTTGGCCCGGAGCGCGGGCGTAGTTCAGAGGTAGAACGTCAGCTTCCCAAGCTGAATGTCGTGGGTTCGATTCCCATCGCCCGCTCCATCCGCCCCGACCCTCACAGGGGCACCGTCCGGCCGGACCAGAATGCTGGATGGCCCACAGGGCCACACCGAGGGAAACGTCCCGGGATCGTGGCCCGCCGCAAGATCAGGCCTGCCCATCCTTTAAGATTCCTGGAATGGAGGCGTGAGCGCAGCCGATCCGCAGGCCTGCGCCGGCATCCCCGACAGGGCGATCAAGCGGCTGACCCTTCGCATCGGGCTGTTCAGCTACAGCACGAAGAACGATGCGGCCGGCGGGATAGTGCGAATGGAGCCCTTGGCCACTGAGCGGGGTGGGATACGGCCGCCCACCTGATTTTTACAGTCCGGGCACGATTTAACGCCGGTTTGACGCTTGTCTGACGAAGATTTCCGGGGTCCGTGCTGCGCTCGGTCCATCGGCTTCGCTTGCTGCCTGGCTTCCATCCCGGGGGCCGACGGCAGGCGGGCCTGCAATCTCAGCAGAGGAAAACTCCATGACCGAGAAGAGCATCGTCAAGACACCCGTGATCCGCACCCCGGCCAAGGCCGTCGCCGATGCCGGCCGTGTCTCCACCGGTGGCCTGCAGCGCGCCATTGTCCGCACCCTGCCGAAGGCCGTCGCCGATGCCGGCCGCGTCTCCACGGGCGGCCTGCAGCGCGTCATCTGATCGCGCTTTCCGTGCGCCGGCCAGGTCCGCCACGCGGAGCCCGGCCGGTGCCGGAGGCTGTATCAGGACGGCCGGAATGCTTGAAGGGCAGGTTCACGGGATCATGGATCGCAGGCTGACATCCGAGACCCCCGGGATGGCCCGCGACGAGGCCCCGGCACGCGAGCCCATCGTGCGTTTCCACAGCCTCTTTCCGGGCTGCCGCCCGCCCCAGCGCGCCGCGCGCGATGGCCATGGCACCATTCCCATCCGCGCCTACCGCCATTGCGAGGCGCTTTGCTCCGCCGCCGCCTTCGGCTGGCACGTCTTCCCGCCCATGGATTTCGAACTGGTCTGGGACGGCAGCACAGAGATCCAGTGGACCTATCGAGGTGCCGAGGGCTGGTACCCGCTGGACGTCGCGCAGTTTCCCCATTTCGCCGACCGGTTCGACGAGGATGCGCCCGAGGAGGCGAAGGGATTCTCGCCCCCCTTCCTCGCGAATTTCGTCGAGCCAGGCGTGGTGCAGATCTGGACCGGCCTGGTGGCGCGCACCGCGCCCGGCTGGAACCTCCTGCTCCGCCCGCCCGCCAATGTGCCGCGCGATCTCGGCTACGAGCATTTCGAAGGCATCATCGAGACCGATCGCTGGTTCGGCCCGCTCATCTTCAACCTCCGGCTGACACGCACCGAGATCCCGGTCCGCTTCCGCGCCGGCTATCCGCTGATGCAGGTGCAGCCCGTGCAGCGCGCGACGCTGACCGATGCCGTGCTGGAGGATTTCGAGGTTTCCGAGGGGCTGGATTCCTTCAGTGCCGCGGATTGGGAAGCCTTCGGCAACACGGTCGTGAAGCCGAACAAGGACCCGAACCGCCGCCGCGGCGCCTATGCCGCCGAATCCCGCAAGGGTAGGAAGCGCGAGGAGCGGGGCGCATGACGGAGCGTGCGACCACCCTTCGTGGCCTGGGCTGGGCATTCGTTGCGGTGGCCGTCGCGGCCACCTATCCCGCCATCACCCGCCTCGGCGTCACGCAGCAGGCCATGAAGCCGCTGGAGCTGGCGACGCTGCGCTATGTGGTGGCCGGAATCGTGCTGCTGCCGATCCTGCTCCGCTCCTGGCGTCGTCTCGGGCGCCGCGACTGGGCGGAGGCCTGCATCCTGGCCTTCTGCCAGGGCACTCCGCTCGCGGCGCTGATCGCGGCCGGGCTCGCCCATGCGCCGGCGGCGCATGGCGCGGCGCTGACCCTCGGGCTGATGCCGGCGGTTACGCTCCTCCTCGGCCTCGCGGCCGGGCGGCGCCCGACGCGCTACGCCGCTCTTGGTGCGGCGGTGATCGCGGCCGGTGCAGGTGGCCTCGCCCTTCTCGATCTCGGGCATGGCGGCTCCGCCCTGGTCGGGCACGCGATGTTCGTGGCGGCTGCGCTGATGGGTGCCATCTATTTCATGCGCCTGCGTGCCTCGGGCTTCGATGCGCTGGAGGGCGCGGCCTTCGTCGCAGTCCTCTCCGGCGCGGGCGGGGTGGTGGCGCTGGCCGTGATGGGCGACCTCGCCCATGTCGCGCGGATCGCGCCGGAGACGCTGGCCGTCCAGGCCGTGTTCCAGGGCCTGCTGGTCGGCGTGCTCACGATGGTGGCCATGAACCGCGCCATCGCGCTGCTCGGCCCCACCCAGGCCACGGTCTGCCTCTCGCTCGTGCCAGCCGCCGCCACGCTCGTGGCCATCCTGCTGCTGGGCGAAATCCCCTCGGGGCTGGAAATGCTGGCCATTGCCGGCATGGTCGCGGGCGCGATCCTGTCGGCCCTTCCCTCCTCCCTCACCACAGGCGGACCCAGACCGCTCGGGGCGCGGCTGCCCGGCGGCGTGCAGCAGTCCCGCCCGCTCTCCCCGCAGCGCCGCAGCATCCCGGCGGGATAGGTGAGGACAATCGGATGCCAAAGGAGAAGCGCATGATCGAGCTTGATCTTCCCACCGACCAGGCCTCCCTGGACGAGGTGATCCGGCATCTGGCGGCGACGGCGCGCTCCTCCGGCCTCGACACGGCCGGCGGGTTCCTGGAGGCGTTGCGCAAGGCGCTCGCCGCCGAGTCCGCGGGTGCCGGGGGGCGCTGACGCGCCCCAGGCCGACCGCGTGGCGCGCTCGCGCGACCGCGCCCCATCGCCCCCTGGCGCCATCCCGGCCGCTGAGATCGCGGTGCTTGGAAGGCTGTGTGCACCCGGGGTTCCCACATGCCGGGGAGAGCTACGCCATGCGAGCCATCATGCCATCCGCCCGTCGGGAGGGACCGGCGGCCGGACCCCTGGCCGGTCGTGCCTTGCTGCATGTGACCTGCGAGACCCTGGCCCTGGGCTGCCTCTTCGAGCGGCGGGGAGGGACCTATATCCGCGTGCCGGTCCATCGGCGGCAGCAGATGATGGGCTGCGAATGGCATTGCCGCCGCGCCGGGGGGGCACTCCGCGGCGTCTCCTACACTTTCGAGGCGCTGGAGGACTGGATCGCCCTGGCCCGGGAGGCGCCCGAACGGATCGCGGCCCTCTATCGCAGCATCCTCGGCCGGCCGGACATCTCCGCCGAGGATCTTGCCTGGCGCTCCGACGTATTCACCCGCGATTCCGATGGCTATGTGCTGGCCTTCCCCGCGGGGAGCTACAACCCGTTGAACGCCTGGAACACGGTGCGCGGCGCCGTCCACCTCAATGGCTGCGCCGAGGCGGGGTTCGAGGGCAAGCCCCGCGCCCGTGCCGGCGAGGGCCGGCTGGGCTTGGCCGGCGCGGCGCCCGAGCGCGGCCTGCTCTTCCTCGGCGGCAGCGACCGGACCGCCGATGTGCTGTGCGCCAGCCGGCGCGAGGGACCGGCGGGACCGGTGCGCCGGCTGGAGGTCTCGGTCCCCGAGGAGGCGGATTGGTCGCTCAGCGACCTCACCCTGCCGGATGGCGAGCGCTTCACCCCACTTGGCCTGTTCCAGGCCCTTCTGGGCGGTGCTCCGACGGACAACCCGCGCAACGGGGGAGACGGATGGGACGACGGGCCATCGGATCCCCTGTACCAGAGTGCGAGGCCGGGCGCCGGGTCCTTCCTGCCGGGCCGCCTCGTCACCGACGCCCTGCTGCGCCAGGCTTGCTTGACGTCCATGGGATGCGCCCTGGCCTGACAGCTGCCACGGTCCTTTATCCCCGGGGGCGGTATTGCCATATTGCCGGCGTGTTGCTCCTGCATCTCCGCGATGGACCGGGCGGGCGGCCAGCATGAGCCCCTTGACGCGCGCCCGGTCGCTCAACCGTGACGACCATCCCGCGCCCCGCCTGCAGGTTGCCCTGCTTGGCCCGGTGCGGGCCTGGGACGTGGATGGGCGCGAAATCGTGTTCTCAACGCGCAAGGTGCGCGCGCTGCTGGGCTTCCTGCTGATGGCGAGCGGGCGTCCGGTGAGCCGGGCGCGGCTCGCGGGGCTGCTTTGGGAACGGTCCGGCGAGGCGGAGGCGCGGGCCAGCCTGCGCCAGGCGGTGCTGGAGCTGTCGCGCGCCTTCGGCGAGATTCCCCTTGTCCTGCGGGATGGTGAGAGCCTGCGCGCCAATCCTGGCTGCGCTGAGGTGGATGTCCTGACCTTCTTCGAAGGCGCCGGCCCGGCCTGCCATGCGGTGCCCCCACCGTTGATGGACGGGCTGGAGGGAATCGGCGACGCCTTCGGCGACTGGCTCCTCGCGGAGCGCGAGACGGTCCTTGCCCGCCTGCGGGACCGGCAGGGGGCGAAGCTGGCAGGGTTGGTGGGCGATCCGGCCCGGCGCGAGGAGGCCATCGAGGCCGCGCGGCGCCTGGTCACCCTCGACCCCACGCATGAGGCTGGATGGCGCGCGCTGATGGGCCTGCTGGCGGAGGCGGGCAACCGGGCCCAGGCCCTGGCCGAGTATGAGCGCTGCCGTGCCGCGCTCCGCCGCGCCCTGGAGGTGGAACCGGCACCGGAAACCCGTGACCTGGCGGCGCGCCTGCGAGCATCCTCCGCACGGCCTGCCATCCTGCCGCCGCAGGTTTCCTCACGGCCAGATCGCCGGTTGCAGGTCGGCGTCACCGTGGCGCGGCCGCTTGGCCTTGAAGTGCACCCGCTTGCCGCCGCCTACGCGCATGACACCGCGCTGGAGCTTGTTCGCTACCGCCATTTCGACGTGCTGCACCCGGCTGCGCTGGAGGGGGTGGGGCCTCGCTCCACCGAGGCATTCCGGGCGCTCGGGCTCGATTATGTCGTCACCGTCGCCATACGCTCGAATGGCGAGGGGAGCCGTTTGCTGCTCTCTCTGATGGATGTGTCCGAACTGGCACGCCCGGTCTGGAGCGGGCACGCGCTGCTCGATCCCGGCAGCGGCGAGGTAGATGGCGAGGCGCTGGGCCGGCTCGTCGCGCGGCTGGAGCCGGTCATCCTGCACACCGAGGGCACGCGCCCCGTGCCCAAGCGTGCGACGGATGCGAGCGAGATCGTCATCCGCGCCATCCCGCTGCTGTTCAGCATGGAGGGCACCCGCTTCCGCCGTGCCGGCGAGATG